>JAOAFQ010000221.1 GCA_026416195.1 Candidatus Aminicenantota bacterium
ATCTTATATGCGCTGGTCACAAGCATGGATGCTTTTGGCCTTAACAGGCATCTGTATTGATCAGGGAAAACCTATATACTAATCGGTATTGCCATCATTTATTCGCTCTAAATCTCTACAGGAATCCCTCTATGCAGAGAATCAACTATCCTCAGGGTAGTTAATGTTGTGTAATAAATGGATTCAAAACTGATGGGTGAGGACAATCCTTTTTCTACTGATGATATAAACTGCTCTATTTCTTCCTTATGTCCTTTCCCGGGCTTTTTAAACTTTTTCACTCTGTCTGGTCCATAATTGATTGCTTCCTTGAAATCATTTATGACAAAAGTATTTCCCCCACCGTAAATCTCAACCCTCTCTTTCTCAAGCTTTAGACTTCCACAACTAGTGTAGGTTATTACTCCTATAGAACCATCTAAAAGATAAATGGTAACTACTAAATTATCATGAGCCGGCACTTTCTTATTTTGGCTATGTATACATTCAGCAAAAACTCTTTTTGGAATAGATTTGGTTATAAATTGAATAAAATCTATAAAATGACAGACCTCCCCGATAACTCTCCCTCCGCCTTCCTCGGTATAGATCCAATGCTCAGGAGGGATATAGCCGGCATTTATTCTGTAATTTATAATCTTCGGCTGATGAATTCCACGAAAAACATCAAAAGCCTCTCTGGCTATACGAGAAAAACGCCTGTTGAATCCGACCATCATAATTTGATCAGAATTATTATATGTGTTCACAATTTTATCGAGCTGGGCATAGTTAATGGCCAGCGGTTTTTCTACAAAAACGTGTTTGCCGGAATTGATGGCGGCAATCACATAATCAGCATGGGTATTATGCCGGGTAGCAATAAAAACCGTATTTATTCTAGGATCTCCAAAAATATCATCAACACTTGATGAGCAACGTTCAAAGCCGAATTTATCTGCAACGTTGCGCGCTGTGATACCGTGGGCGGTTACAACCGATATAAGCTTAGCCTTGGTTCTTACCTCTGGTATTAGGTACTTTTGGGCAAAGCTACCGGCACCTATGAAGCCGACTCGGATTTTCTGCTCAGGTTGGCTCTTCGTCTTTAAAGAAATTGATGGTTTAATTAACTCATCCTTTTCTTTGCCATAGGAAAGCAGGACTGCTATATAAAATTCATTTCGTTCGCCTGTTATCAAATCATAGGCCTCGACAGCTTTTTCTATGTCAAATACATGGGTGATGAGCGGACGCACATTAACACTCCGGCTTTCCATTAGCTTCAAAAAGGCTTCCATGTTCCGTTTTTCTGTCCATCGAACATATCCATAAGGGTAATCCACGCCGCCTTCTTCATACTGGCGATCATATCTACCTGGGCCGTACGAGCAAGACATTCTTAGTTCTAGTTCTTTCCTATAAAAATCTGGCTCCCGAGGCACACTGATTGGAACCGCTCCCACCAGAACTATTATTCCCTTTTTTCTTACAATCTGTGTCGCCAATACCAAAGGATCATTGGTCCTTGCCGAGGCCGTAATAATGATTGAATCGAATCCCTGGCCTCCGGTGAAAGCATCAATTTCTTGATATAAGTTTGGATCATTTCTACCTAATGCCCTATGGCAGCTCAGCTCCTGGCCTAATTCAATCATTCTTTCAGAGACGTCTACACCAAATACCAGACAACCATTGGCCTTAAGAATCTGCGCAGTTATCTGGCCTATTAATCCCAACCCTATGACACAAACCAGATCGCCGATTTTCGGATCAGCCTGTCTAACTCCTTGCAAAGCAATGGCCCCTACTGTTGTAAAAGCAGCCTGATCTAAATCAACCGAATCGGGAACTCTCGCAACAAGATTTTGAGGAACTAATATTAACTCCGCATGGCTGGCATAACCTCCACCACAGGCAACTCTGTCACCGGGCTTGAAAAAATTATCTGTGTCCATAGAGATTAAGACCTCGCCTGCGCTACTGTATCCCAATTCCCTACAAGAACCTAACTTTGTTTTAACCTTCTTCAGGGTTTGAGCAATTCCTTCCTTTTTCATATTCTCGAGAACCATCCTTACCAGGTCAGGTCTCTGTCTAGCCTTACCCAGAAGCGAGGCTCGGGCAGCTGATACAGTCGCACGCTCGGTACCAGCACTTATCAAAGAATATCGATTTCTGACCAGGACATAGCCCGAAATTATTTCAGGAGCCGGAACTTCACCTAAATAAAGCTTACCTGTCTTAAAGTCCTGAATTACTTGTTTCATTTTAATTTCTTTCCTTGATTCTAATTATCAATAATTATATTAATTCCCTTTTTCAATTTCGTCACTTCCATAAAAACGAAAAAGAGAAAGCTTATGGTGCTCAGCATCTACAATATCTCCCCCTCTCAAAATTTTCACACCAAAATTATATATAAAAGACTTTATCGGATTTATAGAATATTTCCACATGTATCCAACATGAAGCTTACCACCAAAGCGCTCTTTATACATTATTAGTCTCGCGGCTTTACTATCTTTATCTGGGGCTATTCGAGCCCCACAGAAATCATAGCTCTGTACACCCATTAACTTAAAATCTATTATTGATCTCCATTGTAAATAATTCATGCTCCCAGTAAGTGGTCTTGTTGCTGTCCCGCCATAAAGATAATAAGCTCTATAAAGGCTGAATGGTATCACGGCACAGGCTTGCACGGATCCATCATGCTCAGCCACCATGATTTTCACAAAGTTGCCCAGCCCATTTATCATTTTTTTGAAAGATGAGAAATTCATTAGTTTCATTTTTGATCTCTGGAATGTTTCTTTTATTAAATTATATGCAACCTCCAGATACTCCGGACCCTCAACTATTTTTACTCCCTTCTTTTCAGCATTACGGATTACATTCCTGTGCTTTTGATGAATATTCTTCCATAAAATCTCTTCAGTCTGATTTAATTCAATTATATGACTGCCATATGGTGCCGCCTTAGCTTTTTCAGGATAAGTACGAAATATGCAATTGGTTGAAGCGGGAATAATCACATCTACCTTTAATTTTCTTAATATATTTATTATTAGATTCAAAAATTCGGTCTCTTGTTGTTTTGTAAACTCTGAAACCATTTTAATCGTTTCGACTCGGAAGCGTGCCATCTTGACCGGCCCCTTTTTGATAATTGTATAAGGCAAAATACAGACCATCTTACCCCCGTGATCAAAACCTCCAATCCACCCAAATTGATCTGAAACGCTTTGGAGGAATCCTCTAGATGCAAATATCGAATAATTTGGATTCCAATCAAACTCTACAGTTTTAACTATCATTGCTCTCAGTCATCCAAAGTTATTTTCTGCTTGTGCACTTTTCATTCTTCGGGCATAAAAGAGGCTAACATAAGGGCCATTTAACTTACCTGCTCTGCCCACGACTTTATTATATTAAACATCTTAAAAACTCAACCCAACTGAGTGTTCGAACCCTGGAGCACCATAATAAACCATTTGGCGTCCGGTTACTCATACTCCGATTTGGTCTCTTCGTCCTCTCAAAACAGGCTCGGAAACTTTCCCTGGTTTCAGCCACCATCTGATGCTTGCAAAAACAAAAGTCCTCGTATTTGACCGCTTCAAGCAGGCCCACAAACTCCTATGTCTTAAACTTTACCCACTCGTCTGTATTAAAAACCTCAGGCACTGGTGTTAATGTGGCTCTCCTCAACGCCTCCGCGCAGAATCGCGAATCCAGAACATTAGATGGTTCCCAAGAAACCATATGTCTGCTGGCCTGCCCCATTGACACCACCAGATAGACAAAACCACGATCTAGGTAGATGTTGCCCATGCCTGATCCAGTCGTTCCACATTTACCTCAGTAATAAGATACAAACACTTCTTACGTCCAGTAGTAGAAAAAACCCCCTCCGTTACATAGATAGATAGCCTCAGCCCACTCCTTTGCGCCCTTACTAGTTTTGAGTTCAAGTTAACTCCGCAGCCACGAGCTCTTAAACTAACCACCAGCCTCCTCATCCCAAAAGATGGAAGCTTGACATACTCCTCATCCATCACCCGCATCAGCTCATAATTACGGCTATTATCCCTAGCAGAGCTATAATAATAGTAGAGCAGGACAACTTAAAAAGCCCCAAAAGTTCACTCTGCTTGGAGATTGTTATCTCAGGATTTCCCCTCTTCATCAATTTCCTCTCCCTCTCCGTGACTGCTGATATTTTTTTTAGCAACTCTTTCTCCTTTCGAAGGCGCCAAATCTGGACGGAAAGCTCAGCCTCCAGCCACACCACACCTTAAAGAGTGCATTCTACTTTTCACCTTCATCAAGCCTGCTATTCTATCCCACTTCCTCCTATCATAAAAGTAGGTCATCTCACAGCCTATACCCCTCGTCTGCCCCTGAATAGCATCCAAGGCTTATGCTGATATCTGTTTCCAATTCTTATTAAAAGTATCAATAATTCTTCCGACCTCTGCCTCACTCATATCGTAAAAGCATGGTATATTTAATACCCTTTCAGA
The DNA here is from genome assembly GCA_026416195.1 of Candidatus Aminicenantota bacterium. Classification (GTDB taxonomy): domain Bacteria; phylum Acidobacteriota; class Aminicenantia; order Aminicenantales; family CALLJL01; genus CALLJL01. The sequence goes on from JAOAFQ010000221.1 coordinate 4,509, forward strand.
TAAGCTCTCACTAACTGGGCAATCGTCCTTGTAGCCGAAATACTTTCTAGCCACCGGGACCAAACCATCAAGATATTTCATGCTGTCTATATTGTTTCTCAATAATAACTCGGCCATCTTATCCCGTAGACTCCTAGATGGAAAAGTAATCGGGAAATAAATTCTGTTACAAAAAGTTCCTGGCTTCTCCCGCGACATCATTTCTTCACTGATGTTAAGCTCTTTTAGATAAATCGATGCTATTTTTCTTTGTCTTTGTAAAATAATCTCAAAATATTCCAATCTTTTTTTTATAAGGAACAAATCCGATTTATATATTCTGCTGAGATAAATACTTCTCCTTCTACTAATGCTATCATAATTGCTAACGGCAGACCAAATCCTTCGACCTATAATTCCATAAAGCGGACGTTGCCTTAAAAAAGATTTTAAGGCTACCTTAGACATGTGTTTGAATTCACTTATTCTGCCAGGGATTGGCAATCTCTGAATGATTTTAGAACTGGATTCAAAAATAGCTTTATCAGCAGAAAATATGGCACCGCCCTCTCCTGCAGATATATATTTGCCAGATCTAAAACTGAAAATAGATATTGAGCCAAGCTTTCCTACGGTTTTACTTCTGTACTTTGTTCCCAAAGCTTGGGCACAATCCTCGATTACAGGAATTCGGCCGGCTATTTTAAGGATGTCATTCATCTCTGCTGGATTTCCAAACATATGAACAACGATAAGGCAATCAAGACTCTTTATCTTTTTTTCTAAGTCACTTACAGATAAGCAAAAATTATCCTTTTCACAATCAATAAAAACTGGCTTTCCTCCAGCCTTCTCTATAGCTTCAAAAACGACAGGACAGCAAAATAAAGGAACCCCAATGTTTGATCCGGGTAGCAATTTGAGGGCTTTAAGGGCCACAACCAAAGCAGCTCTTCCGGTATTTATCGGTAGACAAACTCCAAGGTTTCTTATTGCAAGATATAATTGATTGTAATTTCCACTTTTCCGAAATAGATTTTTCAATTGATAAAAATAATCTGCAGTCTTGTATTCCCATAAGTCTCTCGGGATAATATCCTTCATCTTAAGACAATATACCAGCCTTCCGTCTTTCGGCTTCCTTTACATTGCTTACCCTTCTTAAGATAAACTATATTAAATGATTACAGACCAGTTGTCAAAATCTTTGCTTTTGATACTTGAAAGTATCAGGAACATAATCTATGCAATATCTGATTAAAAGTGACAATCCGCAAGTTCCTTTTTCTTATGAATTCAAGCATTCTGTCCACCTTCTCAAAATCCGTTAGGTTTTTGGAATGACCTACCAAGACGATCGGCTTATAATCTTTGTTAGTCCTTTCATCGAGCATAATCAGTTTATTTAATGAAGTTAATATTTCCTCTAAGCTCAGGAAACAATAATCTAATTTCCTCGGATACTTCATTCGAAAATAATCACCAAATATGGCGCGAAGTCCTATAATCTTCAACAATCGTTCTGATGGGACTTCCTTGTCATTATTCATAGATTTTCTTTTATTGAATCTCGAAATCATTTTCCAGAATGGAACCAGTTCTGTATAAATTGGAACTTCAAACAACAATCCATCATCTTGATGTTTATTTACATCATCTAGTATCTTCCAATAATACCCGTTGCTTACACTTGGCCTGTAATCTACATTATATTTTCGAATTCTACCCCCTCTGAAAAGAGTGGAGTCTATTTTTAAATTAAATTCATTCAGAATCTCTACGATCACTCTTGTAGGTTGCATAATCCAAAAGCCATTTCTAAATACAATCGGCTGATATTGAGAATCACCCAGCAGGCGGCGAAGAATATCTAATCCTTTCCCAATAATTTCTCTTATTTTATAGCCTGGCAAGCTACATAGGTTAGCTAGACTAAAATCTAATTGCCATTTGCCGCATGTAAAGTTAGCATTTGCCCACCAGGAATGTAAATGCAAACCGATTTCGTTACCTGTATTTAATATTTGTTGCAACTGCAGTCCCACCTGATCAATATCAGGATCTGAGCCGTATTCTTTGATCTTCTCGAATTCGAGAACTTCGGGAAAAACAACTAATGGATATCCATAATATTTAAATATATCCAGCAGCTGTTGAGCAGGCCGAATAACACATTCTTTTAACCTGCCAATGCCCTCTCCATAAATCTCATAATCCAAGGTAAAAATAAATTCTATCACCTTATTATTTACCTGACTTTTTTTTCATGACCGTCTGACGACAATATTCAAAATAATCTAGCAAGGCATTTTCCGTCTTAATTTGTTGTTTCCAGCCAAGCATTTCTTTTATCTTTTTATTGCTATAATTAGTTTTCTTCCAATAAGCATACCATTCTCTCCTGGTGAAAGCTGCAGGGACCTGGCCTTTGGACCATTTGGCAAAACGCTCCCAGCAAATACAAAATAAGAAGCTTAATACCTTGGGCACAAAAATAGATTGTATAGGATAGACGCGCTTTTTATATAGCCTCAAAAAAGCACGAGATGTGGGGAGCTTATCATCCACAATATTAAAAACTTCTCCCTCTATACCATGTACCAAACCAGCTAGGGCTATGGCTTCAGCACAGTTTACGACATAAGATAACGGCAAGGAATTAGACCCTCCCAAATGAAAGAAAGGGCCAAAAGAGTCTATGCCAACTCTTCCTGGTATAAAACATTTTCCCGGCCCGTAAACCGTACCTGGCCTTACTATAACATATGGCAATCCCCTTTCCCGACCATAATTAATTACAAGCTCATCTTGTTTAACCTTTCCGTAACAATAGGCCTCAGCTCTGGATTCCGGGGCCGTTTCCACTGGACAAGTTTCATCCAGTATTCTTCCTGTTTTTTTATTTAAGTTAGTGTATACAGCGAAACTACTTACATTAACTAGCCGCTTAAGGCAGCCGTGCTGTAGGATCGATTCTAATAAGTTTTTTGTAGTTACCACACATTTTAGATATGCTTCAGAAAATGATTTGCATCCCGTTCCGGCCGCTAGATGATAAACAATTTTTACTCCTTGTGTAATCTTGTAACAGTCATCCGCTTTCAACAAATTTCCTACCACTATCTGGCATTTACTTTGTCCATTTTCTCTTTCAATTATGGCCATTAATCCAGCAAGATCGCTTGATTCCATAACTAGGCATCTGATATTAGAAAAACCTTTTTTTAGCAGTTCTCCTACTAAATAGCGTCCAATGAATCCAGGGGCACCAGTTACTAGAATGAGGTCATCAAAACCAATTATAGATTCTCTATTATTATTAATTTCCATTTGATCTCTCTACTGCCCTTCTACCGAATATGATTATAAATATTCATATCTTATCAAATTCTTTCAAGCTCAACTTTCCAAAGATTTCAAACAGGCCAGAAAACCCGCACATAAATTATCAATATGCCCCCTGGTTAATATTTCTGCCCGGGCATTTCGGCTTAACTTTTCTCTGAGATCATCATCCGTCAGGAGTTGGGATAACTTTTCAGTCAGGGCAACTACGTCCCCTTTTGGAACCATAAATCCGTTTACCCCATCTTTAAAATACATGATTTCAGGTCCATGATCTACATTTTCTGTAACAAGTGGTAATCCACAGTACATAGAATCAACTATCCCAAGACCAACAGCCCCAGGTATACAACAAATATCACTAGCAGAGAGAACATCCAAAGCCGACCTCCCATATATTGGTCCAAGATAAAATATATTGGACTCTTGTCTGATTTTTCCTTTCAATATTCCATTTTCATCCGGCCCAATTATTATCAGGCCAACATCTTTAACTTTAATTAATTCAAAAGCTTTCAGCAAATCAAATATTCTTTTTCGCAGGTCAATCCTACCTGAATAAACGATATTCTTTCCTGTAGAAATATTATATAGATCCAAAATTTCCCTTTTTTTCTCTCGCTGAGGAATATAATCTGCAAGATTTAGGGTGTTATTGGCCACAAAAGATTTATGTCGGTGACTTCTTAAAAGATATTTCTTAATATCTTCTGAATATAATATTATCCTATCGCAAAGGAAATGCTCAATATGGTGAGCCATCCGACTTAGCTTATCTTGCTTATTCTGAAGATTTATGCCATGCGTCCAGGTGATAGTTTTCTTCCCCGAACCTTTTAAATATATAAGAAGAGGGTAGTAGTACCGTTCTCTGTGATTTATAAATAAGATATTAGCAAAAGGATCGTAGGCGCTTATTAATTTCATTAATGAAAGCAAAGAAAAAGATATTTCTATGCTGGGAAAATTTACTGATAATTCAAAAAAAGGCTGGCACCCCTCTGATACAACAGTCAAACAATAACCGAATTTTTTAAGATAAATATGTAAATAATTATAAACGCTAATCCTATAAGGCTGAATCTTTCCCCCATGGAAAAGGAGAATCTTCTTCATTTAGTTCCTTTGGGCAAAATTCCAGATGCTGCTGGAAACACTTGCTTAATTATTTCACCTATTATCCTAGAACTCATTAATATCTGATTATAAGGAATAGGAGGCGGCAAATTATTTTTAATAGATTCATAAAAAGAACTTAAAAGATTATACAAACCTCTTTTCATCTGAAATTGTCTCTTCATAAAAAGCTTTATATTAGCAAACATGTTTTGCCTATACTGTCGAGCTATATTATTGAGGGGTACAGTTTTTTCTAAGTAACTCTTATAGGTCGTACCTGGGATTTTTATAAGGGCATGATGGTTCTGATCCAATAGCAAGCCATTCTCTGTCTCTTATACACATCT
>JAOAFQ010000016.1 GCA_026416195.1 Candidatus Aminicenantota bacterium
AGATGTGTATAAGAGACAGGATTAAGCCGGCGACGAAGATACTCCCCAGCCGCAAGAGAAGCTTCAACCGCTACTTGCAAAAAATATCTGAGTCTTTCTGATTTAGGTTTTTTGCCTTTAGACATGATTTTTTATCTTACCAACTCTCTTTTTAATGAGCAAACTCCCTTGCCCCTTCTCGGCCGATCTTAACTTCTTTCCCTCATATCCGCTTGTCACTTATCAATCTGATCGTTACCTTAGACGGTCTAATTTTGTCTCATCATTCCCAAAGCCCAATAAAATAGATCCAAAAATAAACTTTCTATTCTTTCTTTCGTAGTCTATAATAAGAGGGATTCCAATGCGAATTAAAGTAATAAGGTCAAGACCTATGAAGAAGAAAAAGGTTATTATTTTGATGATTTTTGTTGCTCTTATTTCTCTTATTATTTTTCTTAATTTGCGAAGCCAAAGAGAAAAATCGATTAAGGTCACCGTTGAGAAGGTCGTTACCAAAGATTTAACCTCGATTGTTTCAGCTTCAGGAGAAGTCAAACCTAAAAAAAATATCAATCTTTCAGCTCTTGTCCCTGGGAGAATCATCAAGATCGGGGTTAAAGAAGGTGATTTTATCAAAGCTGGCGACTTCCTCCTCCAGCTTGATTCCGCTCAATATGAAGCTAACGCTGAAAGGGATCGAGCCTTAATTCAGGCCTATCGTTCCCAGTTAATTGAAGCTGAAGCTCGAATGAAAAGAGAGGAAAATCAGTATGAGCGCCAAAAAAAGCTCTATGAAGAACAACTTATCCCTCTAGAGCAACTTGAGGCCGCTAAAGTTCAATTAGATATTTCCAGAGCCCAAGTTCAAGCTCTTAGGCATCAAATTCAGCAAGCAGAAGCTTCTTTAAAAAGTACTCTTGATAATTTAAAGAAAACGATTTATGTCTCCCCCATCGATGGCATTGTCACCAGCTTACGCGTGGAAGAAGGAGAGATTGCAGTAGTTGGAACGATGAATAATCCTGGAACTGTTCTTATGACAATAGCGGATCTTTCTGAGATGGAGGTTGAAGTGGAAGTGGATGAAACTGACGTTATCTCCTTGGCACCTGGACAGCGGGCTGAAGTTAGGGTCGATGCTCTTCCCAATCAAGTGTTATCTGGCCATGTAACTGAAATTGGCAGTTCTGCTTTAGAAAAATCTGGTTTAAGCTCTCAAGAATCGAGAAATTTCAAGGTGACAATAACCCTTGATAATCCCCCCCCTTCTCTTAAACCAGGATTATCAGCGACAGCAGACATTATAATTGCCCAAAAAGAAAGGGTTCTGGCAGTTCCTGTTTCGGCGATTGTCGTGAGAGAAAAGGAAGGTAGTTCTGGTCAGAAAAAAGTTGAAGAAGAGGGTGTCTTTATCATTGATAACGAAAGGGCTCGTTTTCAACCCATTAAAAGAGGGATTATGGGGGAAATGGATGTAGAAATAATCGAAGGTTTGAAAGAAGGCCAGGAAATAATTACTGGGCCTTATAGTGCTCTTCGAGAGCTTAAAGATGGTCATTTAATAAAGAGGCAAGAAGTCCCAACCAAAAAATCCCAAGAATAGTGACTAATGTTTCTAACTAACGAAAAAATCATTGTCGCTCATAATCTTTGGAAGATTTATCGTTTGGAAAAGCAGGAGGTCATTGCCCTTCAAGGCGTCTCTTTGGCGATTGCGCCCAATGAATTCGTAGCGATCATGGGTCCATCTGGATCTGGTAAATCGACGCTAATGAATCTGTTAGGCTGTCTCGATACTCCAACTATAGGTGAATATTATCTAAAGGGCCGGCTAGTTAGTACTCTTTCAGAAGATGAGCTCGCCCATATTCGTAATCGCGAAATTGGCTTTGTTTTTCAGGTCTTTAATCTTCTTCCTCGGGCCACAGCTTTACACAACGTAGAACTTCCCTTAATTTATGCCGGGGTTAATCGCCGAACTCGTCAAGAAAAGGCTCGCCGGGCCTTAGAAATGGTCGAAATGGCCAGCCGAATGCATCACCGACCGGCCGAGCTTTCTGGAGGTGAAAGACAAAGAGTAGCAATTGCTCGAGCTTTAGTTAATGAGCCGTCGCTTCTCCTGGCCGATGAACCCACAGGGAATCTTGATTCTCGTACCGGCCAGGAAATAATGAATCTTTTTCGAAAGCTCCATAGCCGAGGTCATACAATTATTGTGGTCACCCATGATCGAGATGTAGCAGCTCATGCCGAAAGGATAATTTATTTGCGGGATGGAAAAATTGAAAAAGATGAAAGAAAGGAGCCAAACCAATGAACTTTTTCCAAAGAATAAGTGGCGTTTTCACTGAGCCTAAGCGAACTATGGCCGAAGTGGCCGAACGACCTGTTTGGATAGACAGTCTCATTTTTCTTCTAATTATTTGGTTACTTTTTTCAAATCTCATTGCTCCTTTTACCCAGAAAGACACTATATCCTTAATGAAAAATAATCTGCGCTTAAAAGAATTGTTGGGCGAGGAGAGATATGCCCAGCGCCTTCAACAACTTGAAAATCCTTCCCCTAGAGCTAAATTTTTCAATCTTTTTATTCTGCCACCCGTAATGCTATTTTTTGGTTTCTTTTTAACTAGCCTTTTCATTTTTATCTTAGGGCGAATATTTTCTGCTCAGGGAAAATTCATTCAAGTTCTGGCCTGCGTGCTCCACGCCAATTTAATTGACAAATTCCTGGGAAATGCCATTAGGCTTTTCCTAATTTTTTCAAAAAAATCCGTCTTTCAAACCTCGACCTCTTTAGCCTTGCTCTTCCCCCGCCTCTCCTACACTTCCCCCGCTTATATTGTTCTTAATCAAATTGATTTTTTCCAACTTTGGCTATTTGGGGTTTTGGCCTTTGGTCTAGCCGTAACTTTCAAAACTTCTATGCGCCAAGCTTTCTTTTTAAGCTATGGTTTTTGGTTTATTAAGAGTCTTCTCTATATAACCTTAGGCTTGATCAATTTGAGATATATGAGCTAAGAAAATCTATCTCTTTTCTCTTCTGATTAATTAACTAATTGGTTTGACAGATGGCCGCAAGCTAGTTACATTATTTTTTAATGAAGGAAAATCTGCCTTTGTTCGGTCGGTTGAATTCCTCACCTTGGCCAAGACTCCTTTTTCAATTATGGCAAAAAAGAATCTCCGGTTATCTTGAGCTGCGGCTAGCCAATCAAAAATTTCATTTCTGGTTCAGTCATGGCAATTTGCTCGTTATGGCCAATTCATTACCCCTAACTTTTCTGCAAACCTTTTCACCCCTCAATAAAAAATTTGACCAAGCAATCCTCAATCAAGCCATCGACCAGGCGAAAGAGAAAGGAGAACCTGTCATTCGTTTTCTAAGCGAAAACACAAAGCTCAATCCAGAAGAAGTTTTAAATTGGTATCTTTGTGCCTGGAAAGAATGGTTTTATGAGTTTTTTGATTTGAATCAAGGCGAATATTTCTTTGAATCTTTAACTCCTGATGAGTCTTCCATCTACGCCGAGATCTTTACTCCTGAGATAATTCTTGAAGGCATTCGTCAAATGAAAAATTTTGATTTAATCACTGGATATCTCCCCGACGAAAAAGAAACTTTCCAAATAGCTCTTTCCTCTTCTCTTAGTGCTTTATCCTTGACGCCTGCCGAAAAATATTTTCTTCGTTTAATATCGACGGGGAAAACCTTAGCTGAAATTTATGGACATTACCATCTAGGTCGACGCCAAGGCCAACGAGCCCTTTTTACCTTTCTCGTGCTGGAAATCATTATCCCGTCTTCCAATCAGACAAGTTCACGGGCTTCGGAGACTTCTTCTTGGAAGCAACTCGATAGAATTCTTTCAGCTTTCAGTGAAAAATGTCTTTTTATTTTTCGATTCATGTCTAAGGAAATTGGCCCTATAGCTTGGCATGTTTTGCAGAAATCAATTGAAGATGTCCGGCCTTATCTCAGTCCAACGATGGCTCAAATAAATCTTCTCGAGGATGGTCGGCTCGAATTACCTCCTTCAGAGAAATTGGTCTGGTTTTATCTTCAGAAAAATTTTCGTCAAACCTTAATTCGGGATCTGAATGAAATCCTGATGGCTCAAATTTTGGCTGTTAAAAGAACCTTAGGCTCAGCCTTAGAAGCAACCTTAATTGAAAACTTGGAAAAAATTGGGAATGGATGATTAATCGAAGACAACAGCTGGCCATGCTTATTTTTTTGTCGCTTTTGGTTTTATTAATTGTTTGGTCAATTGTTGGCTAAAAAAAGATTAGTCCTTATTCTTGGTCCGACCGCTGTCGGGAAAAGCCGGCTAGCTCTTCGTTTGGCAGCGGATTTCAATGGGGAAATTATCAATTGTGATTCTATGCAAGTTTATCGAGGCTTTGATATTGGCACTGATAAACCTGGGCTGGAAATGCGCCAGCAAGTTCCCCATCATCTCTTAGATATTATTGATCCTCATGATCAATTCAATGCTGCTACCTTCGTTTCTTTCGCTCTTAAAGCCATTGAAGAAATTATTTCTCGCCATCGTCTCCCCTTTGTAGTCGGTGGAACTGGGTTATATATTAAAGCGTTAATTGATGGCCTTTTTCCAGGCCCTGGTCGGGACCCCCAAATAAGGCAGCAGATCGAAGAGGAAGGTCGCCAGTATGGCTTTCCTCATCTTCATGCCAAACTAATGACCATTGACCCTGAATATGGACGAAAAATCCATCCCAATGATCGCATTCGAATTGTTCGAGCTTTAGAAATATATACCCTCACGGGCCGACCGATATCTGAGCATTTTAAAAAAACCCAACCTTATCTTAAGGATTTCCTCATCGTCAAAATTGGGCTAAAATTAGATCGAGAGGAGCTCAAAAGCAAAATAGAGGAGCGAGTTGAAAGAATGTTTGCGAGGGGAATGGTGGAAGAAGTGAAACAACTTTTAGCCAAGGGAGTAAACCCTAAAGCTCCACCTTTTCAAGCCTTAGGCTATAAACAGGTTCTTCGCTATCTACGTAAGGAAATAAGCTTAGAAGAAGCTATAGAATTAACGAAAAAGGAAACCAAGCAATATGCTAAAAGACAAATGACCTGGTTTCGTCAGATGAGTGGAATTACTTGGTTTAATCCCGAAGAATATGAGAAAATTAAAATGTTTCTAAAAGAAAAATTAGGTAACTGAAGGTAAGGATGGAAAAAGCTATTTTAGTTAATCTCGCCACCAACAAACAGGAAAAGGAAGAAGCGCCTGATTCTATGATGGAGCTCGAACTATTGGCCAAGGCCGCGGGCGCTCAGGTAGTCGCTAAAGTTTTTCAATATCGAACTCAGGTAAGTCCTAAATATTTTATCGGTGAAGGAAAGGTCGAGGAAATAGCTCAGCTTAAAGAAGAAACCGAGGCCAACCTCATTATTTTTGATCACAATTTAACCCCCATTCAACAGCGTAGCTTGGAAGAAAGAATTAAAGCTCGAGTAATTGATCGCACTCAGCTTATTTTGGACATCTTTGCCCAGAGGGCGCGCTCCAGTGAAGGCAAGCTTCAGGTCGAGTTAGCTCAGCTGACTTATCTTTTACCCAGACTGACAGGCAAAGGCCGAGCTCTCTCTAGATTGGGAGGTGGTATTGGTACCCGTGGGCCAGGCGAGAAAAAATTGGAAGAAGATCGACGTCGGATTTTAAAGCGAATCAATAAAATTAATCAGGAAATTTTAAAATTGCAGAAAAGACGCGAGATTCAGCGGCAAGCTCGTCGAGAAAGTCCAGTTCCCCTTGTTTCGCTCATTGGATATACGAGCGCTGGTAAATCAACGTTATTTAATAGTCTTACCAAAGAATCGACTCTAGTTTCGCCGAATCTTTTTGCTACCCTCGATCCTCTCCTGCGTCGAGTTGAGTTAGCAGATGGTACCTATTTCCTTTTGAGTGATACCGTTGGTTTTATTCGAAAATTGCCTATTGAGCTTGTAACCTCCTTCCGGGCAACTCTCGAAGAAATCGAGGAAGCCTCTTGTCTACTTCATGTTATTGATTTGGCTTCTCAACGAGTTGAAGAACAAATTGAAGCAGTCGAAAAGACTCTGGTAGAAATTGGGATAAATGATATACCCATTATTAGAGTTTATAACAAGATTGATCTTTTACCTAATCGGTTAGAGCTCCTTTCTCTAAATGATAGAAGTGACAACCATTCAGTTTATATCTCTGCTTTAACTGGTGAAGGCCTTGACCAGCTTCTTCTAAAATTAAGAACTCTCCTTTTTGAGCGTTTCCAGTTTTTCAAATTAAAGATTCCCCGCAATCAAGCCGAGCTCGTGGCTTCGTTGGGACGTTGGTCCCTTATAACCAAAAAAATTGAAAGCAATGACTCAATAGAATTAACTTTACTAGCTGAACCGAAAAAGATCCGGCCCTTTCTCGATTATTTAAACGGAGGGAAAGAAGGTGAAGCTCAGGCTTAATCTGGTTTTAATTTTAATTTTACTTGT
>JAOAFQ010000147.1 GCA_026416195.1 Candidatus Aminicenantota bacterium
CCGCAAGGGGCTGACGGGCCCTCGTAGACTACGAGGTTGATAGGCCGGGTGTGTAAGCGCGGTGACGCGTTGAGCTAACCGGTACTAATCGCCCGTGAGACTTGACCATAAAGTTTACCAAGCCAAAAAAGCTGCTATTATAGATAATTAAATCCTGGCGACCATAACGGAGGGGAAACACCCGTTCCCATTCCGAACACGGAAGTTAAGCCCTCCAGTGCCGATGGTACTGCGCGGGGAACCGCGTGGGAGAGTAGGTCGTTGCCAGGATTTTTTTTATACTATCTTTTTCTTGAATGAAGTGCTATACTTTATTTTCCGCTTAAAGGAAGAGGGCACGGGCCCAGAGATGGTCATTCTCCTCTCCTTTATGTCGGTAAATTTTAATTTAAGGAGTTGAGAGAATGAACATCTATGTGGGCAACTTACCCCGTAACCTTTCGGAAAGTGAACTTCGTCAGGCTTTTGAAAACTTCGGTGAAGTATCAACGGTCTCGATTATTAAGGACAAGTTCAGTGGTCAAAGTCGTGGTTTTGGTTTTATTGAGATGCCTAACCGCGAAGAAGCTGAAAGAGCGATCGCAGCTTTGAATGGTCAGGATCTTAAAGGCCGAGCCTTGACTGTCAATGAGGCGAGACCTCGCGCCGATCGACCGAAAAATCAAGGTTTTTTTGGTCGCCGTGGTGGTCGAAGCAGCTTTGGTGGCCGTCGCTAATTTTAATTTTAAGATAACCGACTCGCCAACCTAACTTACCTTGGTTAAAAAGAGGGGGGAAGAGGCAATTTTAAAATTGGCCTAAAGTTCCCCCCCTCCTTATTACCCAGCTTTTTAGCTCCCCCTTTTGGAAGAGCAATCTTTATGCCAAATTTTAATGAGACCCTTATCTGAGAAATTCATATTTCTTCTTTATTAATCTAGAAAATTAGACTTTTAACTTATTTTTGGTAAATTTTTTTAGACTTCTAAATTACTTGGCTTTCTTTTAATCCCGTATTTCTTTAATTTATTAAAAAGAGTTGCTCGGGAGATATCAAGATCCTTGGCTACTTTCTCATAATTCCAATCATAGGCAAGTAATTTAGATAAGATGACTTCTCGCTCTACTTTTTGCCGAGCTTCGATCAAGCTAGTGGTAATTTTTGGATTTAAAAAGGGTCGGCTATCTAGGCTTGTATCTTTAAGCGCCAATTCGACCATTTCTGGAGAAATTGCCTCAATAGGCGAAAGTACCACTATTTTTTCAATCAAATTTCTTAATTCCCGAACATTTCCAGGCCATGAATAATTAAGAAGGATTTCCATGGCTGCTGGCGTGATCTTAATTGGAGGTCGCTTTCTTTCCTCGCAAAATATTTTTAAAAAATGGTCAACAAGAGCAGGAATATCTTCTTTTCGTTCTCTTAGAGGAGGGATATTGATTTTAATCACATTAAGTCGATAAAAAAGGTCTTCCCGAAAAAGCTTTTTTTGAACAGCTTCTTTTAGATCACGATTAGAAGCTGCGATAATGCGGGCATCCACTTTGATTATTTCGCGTCCCCCAATTCGCTGAATTTCTTCAGTTTCTAGGGCCCTAAGAATTTTAGCTTGAAGTCGCCAGCTCATATCAGTTATTTCATCCAAAAAGAGAGTCCCTCCATTGGCCAGCTCAAATTGGCCAATTTTTCTTTCCGTGGCTCCGGTAAAAGCCCCCTTTTCATGACCAAAAAGTTCTGATTCAATTAGCTCTTCAGGGATAGCCGCACAATTGACTGTAATAAAAGGCCCAGCTGCTCTTTTACTTCTTATATGAATCGCTCTGGCCACTAGCTCTTTGCCGGTTCCGCTTTCCCCTGAAATAAGGACGTTGGACTCAGACGTAGCTGCCTTTTCAATTAGAGAGAAAATATCTCGGATTGCTGATGAAACACCTACCATCTGGTATTTTTCGAAAGCCTGTTTAAGAAGGGATTGCTTTTCTTTTTCCAGGCGATATTTAGTTAGAGCATTTTCAATAGTAATATTAATTTTTTCTATTTCGACCGGCTTTTCCAAAAAATCAAAGGCCCCTATCTTTGTCGCCTCAACTGCTTTAGCTATTGTGCCATGACCTGAGAGGATAACTACTGGAAGGGAGGGCTTCTTTTCCAGGATTTTTCGCAAAACAGTGAGCCCATCGATTGAGGGCATGACGAGATCAAGAAGGACAAGATCAACAGGTTGATTATCAATTATTGAAAAAACTTCAGTTGGATTAGGCGTTTTCAAGGTTCGATAGCCAAAATTCTCTAACAAAGTAGAAAGTGAAGCTAGAACTTTAGGATCATCGTCGACCAGTAGGATGGTTCCCTTTCCTGTTTTCATAGCCCGACCCCTTTTTATCTTTTGTCAACTGCTCAAATATATTTATAATTTTTTTCGCCCTTTTTCGAAAGTTTTTTAAATCAAGCGGGATAGTAGCTATTATTAATTAATATTTTCCCCTTTAAAATTAATTTTTCCAAGGTAAATAAATTGCAAATTTTGTGCCAACACCTGGTCGGCTAAAAACGGAAATCCGACCACCGTGGGCTTCGATAATCCGTTTAGTAATAGTTAAGCCAATACCCAAGCCTCCTTTTTTCGTGGTAAAAGATGGTTTGAAAATTTCAGAAAGCAATTCTTCGGGGATTCCCTGACCGTTGTCTTCAACTTCAATTTCAAGGCCCTTTATTCCCTGCTTTCTAGGGGAATGAATTACCGTGGTTCGGATAGTTAATCGACCGCCATCAGGCATGGCTTCGATAGCATTGGAAATTAAATTAGATAAGGCTTCTTCGAGCTGGGTTTCATCAACCGCGAAGATGGTTGATTCTGCATCAAGATCAAGAGTGAAATCAATTTTCCCTCGGTAGAAATCAACATATTTAGCGACAGCTCTTTTTATTAAGCCATTAATTTCAGTTTTTTTCAAAATAAGCGGCTGGGGAGCTAATATTTTCATTAGAATACGAGTTTGCCGGTTTAACTCACTAACATCATCCAGAATTGATTGGGCAATAGGTTGAATTAGGGAGCGACTGGCATCATCGATCTCCTTTTGAGCCATCAATTTTAAATTCTCAGCTTGCAATTGAATTGTGAATAAGGAGTTTTTCATTTTATGGGCCAAATCTTGAGCCTGCTCAAGCCATTCTGATTGAACTCGAAGTTCAATATTAGAGGGCGAGATTTTTAGAGCAAAGAGATAAGTTAGGAGACCATTTAGGATGATTAAAAAAAGAAGATGGGAAGCAAATTTTGAAGTGACAAGGCGAGCTAACCATTTTAAAAAAGGCCAGGTTTTTTTTTCTAAAAGATAAAGACGAGAAGCATTGACCAAACCATAGCCTCTGCCCTGATTTTTAAAGGTATGAAAAGAAAGCAAGTGCATATCAGAAAAATAATCTAAGTTATATCTAAAAAGCTCTTTTAATTCTTCATCGAAAATCAAAAATTTAGTGAACCCAGCCTGGACAAAAAGATAATTTTTTTCTGGGTTGTGACCTAGCTTGGCCACTCCTCTAACAATAGCTGGGTGATCGATTCTAACTCGCTTTATTTCATGGAGAAGGCGATTAAAAAGAACTAAATCGCCAACTGAGTTAGCCACTGCGATTTGAGTTTCGCCCGACAATTTTGGCAAAAGAAAAATCTCGCTGAAAGAAGGGGATTCTTTATGAAGAAACTCAGTTTCTCCAGTAGAAGCCTCAATTATTCTGATTTCTCCAGGCTCCGGGTCAATTTCCCGATCGCAGCCTTTACTGGCAACTATTTCAAGTTTTCCATCTTTATCGATATCGAAAATCTTAATCCACCAGCGGGTATAGAAACCACCTAAGGTTAAACGCCAGATTAGGTTGCCTTGATTATCTAAGGTGAAAATGTAACTGTGATCATCATCGGTTCCGTTGGCGGCAACTCCGTTATGAGGGGCCCGGCCCATCACCACAATTTCTTTTTTCCCATCATTATTAATATCAATAACCTCAAATATATCGGGAGCACAACCCATTAGAAAAGCCCAGAGCAATTTTTCTTTTTCCATGTCCCAGACTTTTATGGCTCTAGGCGCTCCAGAAAAAGTGCTCATTATTGCAGTAATTATTTCTTTTTGGCCATTGCCGTCCAAATCAGAAAAAGTAATTTGACCAGCCAATTGCCCTTCATCGATGGCCTGTCTCAAATTAATTACATTTTTTATTTTTCCTATAGGATTATGGACTTTTAAAATTAAATCGCGTTTATTTGGAGCGACAATAGGGATATCTATTTCCCCATCCTCATCAATGTCCTGGGGTTGCATGAGAATTTCGGAAGCGTCGATCAAAGTATCCCAAAAAAAACTAAAACTATAAACTCCAGTGGGAGCAAGAGGGGAAAAAATTTGAAGGTTTTTTTTATAAGGAAGGGGCTCATTGATGTAAGTTACGCTTATATCATCCTTTCCATCTTTATCCAAATCACAGATGAAAACAAATTCGCATCTAGGTTGAAGGGAAGTAAATTCAAAATCACTGCGAGAGAATCTAAATGAAGGAAATGTTTGGATCAAAAGGAGGATAATAATTAAATTGACCGTTAACCAAATAGAGAGAAAAATTGTCTTCTTTCTTTTTTTGGTTGAAGAAAATAAATCTTCCTTCGACATCACTCTCTTTAGATAAAAAATTTATTTTTTTAATAACTTAAAACAGGAATTTTTGCAAGCCCATTTGAATAGCTATAATTGGCCAAATTGAAATAAAATTCTTAAAATTTTATCTGCTTCAATTATTTTTTATTAATCGATTTATTTTTTTATATTGACCTTCATCGATGAAATTTAATCAATTTAAAAGGCTAAACCAACTTTTTCCTTCTTAACAATTTTATCTTTAGGCTTTTGTCTTCAAAGAATGAACCTAAAGGTTGATGTCTAGGGCGAGTCTAGAGAATAATGGGGCAAAGGAAGAGCTCTAGTCATTTGAAGAATTTTCTTTCAAGAGGAAGGATTAAGCAAGTTGGACCACCACTTCCCTTAATAAATTCGCTTAGATCGAGTTCAAAAACAGTGAAGCCAGTTTTTATCAGGGCTTTTATGGCGGCTTTATTACTTTTCTCAGCAATAAGCTTTCCTTCTCCCAGACAAATCACATTGCCACCTGTCGGCGACTCATCAGGAATAGAAATGACTTTAAAACCGTCTAATAAATCTCGAGGAAGAATATCGCGCACACAAAGAACCGTTTGGGGACCGATAACACTCATGACTCCACCCAAATGAAGATAGTGGTTGGGTAGCATGACAATCCTTATTTCATAGCCCATTCTTTCGAGGAAGCGGGCCAGCTGCGTAGTCCCGGCTTCATTAGTTCTTTTTGATTGACCAATGAAGGCCACCGGCCAAGCTAAGATAATATCTCCCCCTTCGGCTGTTCCAGGGGGGGTTATCTTTCCAGCGCAAGGTAGGCCAAGTTTACTTAAAAATCTGGCCATCCAATGTTCTTCTCCTCGACGGGAAGAAAGTCCCATTCTGAGCTGAATAAAACCTTGGGGCGTAACCAAAGCAGTATCACGAACGAATACAGAGTTAGGATGATTTTTGAGCTCTCGAATTAGGATGACTTTACATCGAAATTTTTTTAACAAGTTTTTTAACGCGGAATGCTGTTTGATCGTTAATTTTGGATCAGCCACAGCTTGAAGGTTATGGATCTCGAGATTTGTGATTTTGAAATATTCTTTCTCAGGCGGACAGATTATCACTTGGTGAAGTTTATCGGCTTCGCTTTTTACCATCTTTCCTCTCAGGTAAAATAAGAAACACCTTTTTTTATGTTAGACACTTTAATTGCTTTTGTCTATTCGGTTTATCAGAAATTTTGTGATTTAATCCACTTGAGTAGATTTAAATACCGATCAAACCTACTAAATTAGCTGGAATAAAAGGTTGAATTTTCGGAAAGATCTATGATATTTAAATTGGCCTTAAAACGTTTGAAAATTAGCTTATCGCAAGATCGTTACTTTCAGAGGAGGGAGAAAATGAATCATTGCCGGCATTCTCACTTAATTAACTTTGGTCTTGTTTTTTTAATTTTTCTAATGGCTTTAAATTTAAACTCCCAAACTTTTATTCAACCAGTTGATCCTATAGCTAAAGATATTCAGACAAAGCTCCTGAGAACTAAGCCACTTCCTTTAGAAAAAGTTCGTCTGACTGGCGGTCCGCTTTATCGGGCTCAACATCTTACTGCGCAGTATTTGCTCCAGCTTGAGCCTGATCGAATGCTTGCTTACTACCGGATGAGAGCCGGATTACAGCCTAAAGCCGAACCTTATGGGGGTT
Source organism: Candidatus Aminicenantota bacterium (assembly GCA_026416195.1). Taxonomy (GTDB): domain Bacteria; phylum Acidobacteriota; class Aminicenantia; order Aminicenantales; family CALLJL01; genus CALLJL01. The sequence continues at coordinate 6,331 of JAOAFQ010000147.1, forward strand.
GGGATGGACCTGGCCGCAACCTCACTGGCCATATTGCTGGGCATTATCTTTCAGCCGCCAGTTTAATGTATGCCGCTACCGGAGATGTTCGTTTCAAGGAAAGGGTAGATTATCTAGTTAAAGAGTTAAAAGAGGTTCAAGATAAACATGGGGATGGCTATTTAAGTGCTCTTGAAGGTGGTCGGCAATGTTTTGAAGCTTTAGCCCGAGGCGAGATTAAATCAGCTAGCTTTGACCTTAATGGGCAATGGTCACCTTGGTATACCCTACACAAAACTTTTGCCGGTCTTCGTGACGCTTATCGGCTGACAGGCAATAAAACTGCGCTTGAGGTGGAAATAAAATTTGCCACTTGGGCCGAAAAAATTTTAGCAAATCTTAATGATAAGCAAATCCAACAAATGCTTAACACCGAATTTGGAGGCATGAATGAAGTCTTAGTTGACCTATTTGCCGATACAGGAGATCGACGTTGGCTTGAATTGGCTCGCCAGTTCGAACATCGTGTTTTTGTCGATCCTCTCAAAAGACATCAAGATATCCTGGCCGGAAAACATGGCAACACGGCCATTCCTAAAATGATTGGGTCAGCTGTTCGTTACCTTTATACTGGTAACGCTGAAGATCTCATGGCGGCAAGCTTTTTCTGGGATAGAGTCGTTCACCATCATAGCTATTCGACAGGTGGTCACGGGTTGAATGAATATTTTGGTCGACCTGATGAACTTGGAGCCAGAGTCGATGGTCGGACTTCAGAAAGTTGCAATGTCTATAATATGTTAAAATTGACTAGACTTCTTTTTGCTTTATGGCCTGATGCTCATTATGCTGATTTCATGGAAAGAGCCCTATTTAATCATGTTTTAGGATCAATTGACCCTGAGGACGGTCGAATGTGTTATATGGTTCCAGTTGGCCGAGCAGTTCAACGGGAATATCAAGACATGTTTCGCAGTTTCACTTGTTGCGTTGGTTCAGGCATGGAAAATCATGCCCTACATGGGTTGGGTATTTATTATGAAAGTGAAAATAAATTATGGGTAAATCTCTTTGTTCCTTCCAAAGCTGAATGGGCGGCTAAGAAAGTTTGGATAGAGCAGGAAACTGATTTTCCTGAGGGGGAGGTAGTCAAAATAAGTTTAAAACTTGAAAAACCTCAAGAATTTATTTTAGCTTTAAGGAAACCTTGGTGGGTTACTGAAGATTTTGAAATTAAGGTTAATAGTCAGCCCATAAAAGTTGATGATTTTGTTCGGGGGACTTTGCCTGAAGTTGATAATCCTCAATATTTTCTCACTGAGAGAGAAAAGAAAGTGAGTGCATATGTTGAGATAAAAAGAATTTGGAAATCAGGTGATTTAGTTGAAATGAGATTGCCGAAGAAGCTTCACCTTGAGCCTACCCCGGATGATCCGACTGTTACCTCTATCTTGTGGGGCCCGCTTGTTTTGGCGGCTGACTTGGGCCCTGAAAGGGAGAGAATCAGAAGGGGTGAAGGAGTTCAGCCGCCTGAGCAAAAACCTGCTGCTTCACCTGTTATTTCGCCTTTGTTGGTGGCGTCGCCTCGACCGGTAAATGAATGGGTGAAGCCGGTGGCTGACAAGCCTGGCAATTTTCGGATTATCGGGGTTGGCCGAACTTTTGAGGAACCAGCTAAACCAATTGAAATTGATCTCGTGCCCTTTTATCGACTCCATAAAAGAGTCTATTCGGCTTATTTCGATTATCTTGATGAAAAAGATTGGGAGAAAAGATTGGCGGCCTACCGAGCCGAAAAGGAACGACAGAAAATGATAGAAAACCGAACAATTACCGCGGTCCAGTTAGGCGATCAAAAAGCGGAAAAGGAAGTGAATTTTCAGGCAGGTGATAACATAAGTATTCAGCGCGTTCTTGGTCGGCCAAGTCGACGTGGTTCTACCTGGTTTTCTTTTGAATTACCAACGCAATCAGTTGTCGCCACCGCCCTTTTAGTCACTTATTATACTGAAGATAGACAAAGGGAATCTAAATTTAGAGTTCTAATTGAGGGCGAAAAGATTGCTGATGAACACGTCAGTCGGGCTCCTGCGCCGCGATTTATTGAGAAAGAATATTTAATCCCCGATAAATTAGTTAAAAATAAAAATAAAATAGCCGTTCGTTTCGAGGCCCATGAGGGAAGCGAAATTGCTCCCGTTGTTTTTGTTCGCCTTCTCCGCTAAAAAGCAGTGACTAATCCCAAGCTTAATTTTAGATGGCGACCATAAGGGGAGCGCTCAAAATGAGATAATTCCACTGTTAATCTAAAATTGCGATGAAACAACCAGCCACCATGGAGAGTTAAAGTAAGATAATCGAGATTATCTTGGTCTGAATCGACCCAGTTAAAAAGACCAAGGCCATACCAACGGCTTTCCTCCCCTTGAGGAAGGTAAATAAGCTCAGCAAAGCCGCCTTTGGTTCGAATACTCTCGTTTGACTGGGGCAAAAAGTAAGAATTAGAATCATGACGAAGAATAAATTGAAAATTGAGCTCAAAAAGAGGGCTAGTGGCGGTTCCATCCACCCCTAACATCCATAGACTATTAGCGGTTTCCTCTTCTCCCTCTTTGCCAACATAGGCAACAGCCCCAAGACGAAATTGTTTCCCCAAATCTTGGGATAGGCGAAGAAGAAGGTTTTTGTATTTATCGGAGTCGTAATTGCGAAAAACATTAGCCTCACTTATTCCGCTGCCATTAACAATTTCCACCACAAAATCTGTTCCTGAGTCTAACCCTTTGGTGATCATAATTCCGCGATCATAGGTAAGGTCAATTTTTGATTGACCGGGTTTGGTGGTGTAAATTAAATAATCTTCCTGAGTTAAACGGAGTTCTCGCTTAAAAAGAGGATCAGAAACTTGAAATTGGCCGATATAAAAATCAAAGCCGGAATTAAAAAGATTATCAAACATAAGAAAAGCATCTTCCAATCCAGCTACCTCTCCTCTTTCTGAAAAGAAGAAATATAAATAATAAGAAATATGTTTATTGATTTCACCCCCAGAAAGAAGCTTGATAATATAAGGAGCGCTGAGGTCAAACTTTTTGGTTGAGGAATTGTTATAAGTTATAAAGCTTTCAATTCTTAATGCAATTGGAACTTCTCTAAGCAACGAAAGCAGGCTATCGCCGCTATCGATAAAATAACGAGGTGTTTCTTGATCTTTAACCTTGTAACCATTATCCATAAATTCGGTCCCATAATCTTTAAGCCTTGGGAAAGGAGCGTGGCAAGTTTTACAGCTGAAGGCATAACGCCGAGCAAAGGCTGGAATCGCTTCGATTTCGCTAAATGCAATAAATAAAAAAGACAAGAATAGAAAAATAAATCCGCCAATTATTCCAGACCAATTCTTTCTTTTTAAAATCATTTGGTTCATAGCTTTCTCCTTCAAGGTAAAATAATAATTACAGTTTCGTGGTCATTGACCATAATAACTTCGCTTTCTTCTTCCGGGACACCTAGAAAATCAGCCACAGATTTGATAAGTCTTTGATAATTCAAAACTGCTCTAATTTTCAATGGCCCAGGAGGGCAAGTAGCTGGAATAGTAAAAGTAAAAGTTTCAATTAAGCTCTGTCTTGGACCAATTCGATAATCCACTCCAAAGGATTTGGTGTTCCATTGTTGAATAGTCATTCGACCTTGAGGATCAAGATAAGCCTGACGATAAATCCGATTACCTTTGGGAATTCCATCTCTGGGTAAGCCAGGAAAATTAGGTTGCCCCAAAGCAAGACCTATATCCTGATAAGCTAGTTCATCAGACGCAATAGTATATTCTTCTCCAGGAAATCCCTTTTTATCCACAGGAAGATGATATTTATTTCCTTTAGAATCAGTGGCTTCTACTTGGAGCCAGACGAGACGATCTTCTACTGAGCCTGTGGGGAAAAAGTGGCCAGTTTTTTGATTAAATAAAACAAGGGTCAATTTAACTGTTTCACCTGGTTCGGCTTCTCGGACATTAGGATGGAGACGAAGCTCAATCGTCCCTCTGATCTTTCCTGGATCATGAGCCCCATGGAAAAGATGTTGTCGAACATCTGGATAACTTTGACCCATGATCGCACTTTTACCTTCAGCGTAAGTCATGTGACAGTCGTGACAGCGTACTCCTTGACGGGCGTAAGGCCCTTCCTTCCATTCAAGATGAGTTGCCTTAACCCAAACCCCATAGGGGCTTTTTTCATTGTGGCAAGTACCACAAAATTCAGCTGTAGCTAAAAAGTCAGACTTAACTAAATCATGCTCAGGTGAGCTTTTTGCTCCCCTAGGGCCTTGTTTTTGTCGTCCGGGCTCTACTATCCAATTAAAATTGTAGGGGACATCACCTTCGAAGCCGACAATGGTATGACATAAATCACAGGAAACCGATTCGTTAGCTCTACTTCCTTTAGCCGGAGGTGGTGGAGGGATGTCGCCGGCCAAAAAAGCCAAAGGCGCATGACAACCATTACAACCAGCTTTAACCCCAGCCACTATCGGGTCTTTCTCAGCATGAGGGACGGCGAGTTTAAAATATTCAATTTCATCCCAATGATGGGTGTAGGCCTGGGACATCATGGCTTGAGTCCATTGTTGGTAGATGTCTTGGTGGCAAGAAGAGCAGAGCTTTGGCGGCTGAAAATCGTTATATTTTCTTGTGCCTAAAGCTTTTTCACCAGCAGGCTTTTGAGATATTAAAGCCGAGACCAGAATAGGTAAACCCATAAAAAAAGGGAAAGATAAAATCAGAAATCGCTTGAAATCTCGCATAATTACCCCTTTCGTTTAAATTTCAAAATCCTAGCTTACTTGCGGCTTCATTTTCAAAATATACCATGTTAAAATATTAATTTCGAATTATATTATTTTATTTTTATTTTTTCAAGTAAACGAATTGCCTCACTCAAAATCTATCTGAAATTATTTGGTCTTCTAGCGAATTATCCTGTTAATTTCAAGGAATAGAAAAGCCAGAAGGCACGAATCTGGGGTTCCGTTGAAAGTTAAGCATAGAGAGGGTATTGAGATACTAACGAAGAAAATGGGAAAGGAAGCTAGTTTATAAAATAGTACGAAATTTAATTTAGGAGATTTTTAATGGAGGACGATTCAATGAAAGCGGTAGTGGAATAGATCTTTAACCGGCTGATAAGGATAGAAGCTGTGGCCAAGGTAAGGGCCCCTAAAGGCAAGTTTATAGGTCGGGTTGGCGAGAGTGCGGAAGCGAGAAAGGATATCAATCTTTAAGGTTTCGGGGATAACCTTCAACATTGCGCTTGAAACTAATTTTTCAGATGTTTATTTTAGATTATGGTTTATTTTTATTTACTGACCGCAAAGGGAGGTATAAGGGCAGTAATCACAGCTTCCTTCTCTAGCATAATCACTGGAGAAAGGAATCGCTGGATTAATTATTTCCAAAATAAGCTCCTTAATTACCCCCTTTATAATCTGAAGCTGTTCATATCGAGTTTTTAAATCTTCATCAAAAGGCCAGAATTCAACATTTTTTCTATCTAGCCTGTTTTTTCCGAGCAACAAAAGAATAGCTCTAATTTCCTCTACAGGATACCGGCTATACTTTGACCAGACGAAAATATAAAAAGGAAGCTGAAGACTATTAATGGCTTCTGGCCAGCTCATTCTTGCAGACAAATCAAGTTTGTCCCAATTAATTCGATAGTTTTTTTCTTGAGAGGTAGTTTTATAATCGATTATAAAAATCTGATTATCTCTTTTTTCTACTCGGTCAACTTTTATCGAAGCTTTAAATAAAAGTCCATCGATTTCCATTTCCTCCTCGACCTTTTGCTCTAATCCAAGCACCAGATAGGGCTTTCTTTCTTCTGCGTGTTCTTTAATTATCGGGAGCTGATAATTCCGAAGAAAATCAATAAGATGATTCTCAATTTGATGTCTGATTAGCCAGGCACTTCCGGTGAGGTTTTGACCAAAAGTAGCCGCTGCTTCCCGCACGATAATTTCTTTGAGAAGCTCTTCTCTTAAAAAATTAGGATAAAGTTGTCTATTCCTCAAAGGCTTAAAAAATTCTTCCAAAATTCGGTGAACAAGAGTGCCAATAGTTTTTTTCTCTATTGGTTCAACCAGCTCTTCTCTCTCTTCTAACTTCAAAACAAAGCCATAATAAAATTTAAGAGGACATTGAAGGTAAGTATCTAAGGCCGAAGCAGAAAAAACAAATTGGTTAAGGGCGGCCAAAATAGCTTGGCTCTTAGATACAGGTTTCGGCCGAGACGAGTGAAGGGCAACTTGATAGCGAACAGAATTAATTAAAGCTAGAGAATCTGGTTGCTTTTCCCTTTTCTGCTTTTCCCAAATCAGACGTTCCACTAGTCGGCTTTTTCCTTTTTCCCTATTTTCGATAAAATAAAAATAAACTTTTTTAGCTTTTCTAATGAGAATATCTAAATAATATTCGACTCTCTTTTCCAACTCCTCATAGGTAGGCAGCCCAAAAGCTTTTCGTACCGCATAAGGTAAAATGGAGTCAATTCGTTTGGAGGCCGGAAGTACCTCCTCGTTTATATCAAGCAAATAAACTTCTTCAAAAGGTAAGCACCTGGTTTCCCAGAAACCAAGCACTTGCAACCCTTGAAGAGGCGTGCCTGGAAATGGAACTGTTGTTTCAGCCACTATTTTGCGGAAGAAATTGAAATAACTAGTTAAATAATCAAATCGGAAGGAAGCAAGGGTTGATCTCTCAAGATTTTCTAAAAGGTTGGTAAAAACCTGAAAATATGGCTCAAAGAAGGCATGATAACTAGCGGTAGATTCCTCAGCGATATATGTAGTTAATTCCCTTGATTTCCTAGCAAAATGACCCAAGTTTTCTATTTTCAGGAAAGGAGAGATTGTTTTTTGATGAATATTCTTGAGATGGGTGAGAAAAACTTCTGGCTCTGGAGCATCCGGATCATGATCGACATATTGAGCCACAGCCCTAATTAATTCTGGATTTTTCTCGATTTCTTCGAGCGTCCAGAAAAGACTACCTGGCTCGCGAGAAAGAATTTGCTCAAGAAGATGAAAAAGAATTCGAGTCAAGTCTGACCGGCGGGGAAAGACTGGAAAATAGATATTTTTCGTATAGGGATGCAGAACAAAACGTAAATATTCGGGCAAATAAAAGCGCTTTTCTTCATCGGCGCTTTGAATTAAATTAAAAAGGCAATCAAAGAAGCTATAAAGAGGCGTTCTTGAGAGAGGATAACCTAAAGAAATGTTAAAACTTGCTTCAGGAAGAGAACTAAGAGTTTGATGATATAAGGGGAAGAGAGTTTCCGCGGCCGGCAAGACAATAACCTGCTTTTCATTAAAGCTAGTTGGATTTTCTAATTTATCTTTAATTTCTCGATTGAGAGCAAAAATTTGGCCATGGGTATCAGGGGCCATACAAAATTTAAGTTCAGTTCTAATTTCTCTGTTTTCCCATTTAAAGGAGAGCCCTTCTTTTCTCAAGGATAAATCAAGGAGCTTTTCAAAATACTCTAATCCTTTGGCCGCGATAACATAAAGCTCTGTTTGAGGTAATTTAAGTAGTTTTTTGATTAAAGCGGCTTCGCTTTTGGTTAAAGAAAAAAAGCCGATTAAAATAATCTTTTCCTCAAGAAAGAGATGGTCTGAGAAATTTTCTAAGATGAAGTTAAGACGTGAAGCTGGCGTTGAAAAGCCTCGGAGATCAATTTCTCGATAGAAATTTTCATAAAAATAAGAAAGCTTCTGAAGTCTGAGAGCAGTTTCTCCAGGCAAATTTAGTTGAATCAATGAATCTGCTTGCCGTAAATCTTCTGGCTTGACTTGAGCCTGTTTTAATTCTTCTAAATCTTTGTAGAGATGTAAACCCAAAGAGAAAAATTGATCAAAATTGAGGAAAAATGAGCCACCAAAAGGAGACGGACTTTTTTGATGAATCTCATAAAGTAGGCCAATAGCTTCAAGAGGAATTAGTTTCTTGTCTTGGCGGAGAAGCTTTTCACCGTAAATAAAATCAATAAAATCATCAATCGAAAAGCAAGCAGGTGGAAGAAAGGCACGACCGAGTTTTTGGGCCAAAAATTTTCTCAAATAATAGCTTGGTCTTTTTTCTGGAAAGACAACCATGATCGAGGAAAAGTCTGGAGCTGATGGAAGAATTTCAAGGGCTACAACCTCAATTACGTCAATTTCAGGCTCAAGAAGTTTGATTTTCATTCTACTTTTTCCCAGAATTGTTCATCTAAATAAATGATCAGTCCAATGGACTTTTTTTGGGGATAAATTTCTTCAAGGATGGCCAGATAATTTTTTATTTGCTGACGATAAAAATATTTTAAATATTCATCTGAAAACCCAGTCTTAAAGTCTATGACAGTGATTAAATTCTGGTCAAAAATAATTCGATCGGCCCGGAAAAGTTCACCTTTCCGGCTAACCATCTCCATTTCTCGATAAATTTTTCGACCTGGCTTAGGTTGAAAATAATCTGAAAATGAAAATTGGCTAAAAAATCGAACGACCAGATTCATAGCTTCATCAACCAATTGGGGTGACTTTCCTATGCTTTTAAGATTATTAGCTAATTTTTTTAAATTTTCTTGCCAATTATCCTCAAGATATTCAATAGAAGCAAGTAAAGCGTGAACAATCTCTCCTCGGTTTAATTCTTCACTTCGGCTGAATGTTTTTTTAACTGAAGGGATGATAACCGGTTCAGCTAGCTTTAAAATTTCCAGGCCAGTTTCTCTCCTCTTGGCTTTTTCACATTTTACTGGGGGCTTAGGTTGATCAGGCTGATATTCAGGATCAGAGTGAAGATTGAGCTTTTCAAAGAGATTTAGCGGATAAAATTTCCTTTTTCCTTGAACTCCAATAATATAAAGTTCATCACTAGCCCTGGTTAAAGCCACATAAAGAGTATTAAGGCGGTTGATTATTTCTTTTGTATTATGATTTTCATATATAGATTTAAGTTCTGGACAAGAGGAGGCAATTCCCTTATTTATCTTTAAAACATAAAACTCAGGAGGATAGGCCGTTTCCTTTTGTTCTTGAAGATAGAAAGTTGGGCTAGGACTAACTTCTGGAAAAAGGAGAAGGATAACTACGGGAAAACCAAGTCCCTTAGCTTTATGAATGGTCATTATTCTGACAGCTTCAATTTCAGCCGTTACATCAATTGTCCAGAGAGTTTCATCTGCTTCTTCCTCTTTAGAGAAAAGGAGAAATTCTCTTAGATTATTTTTTCCGCGTCCTTCAAATTCTTTAATTACTTCAAGAAGCCTCGCTAAAGAAGCTTCTTCTTCCGGAAAATTTTCAAAAATATTAAATAATCGATAAATTTGCGCGGTTAAATCGTAAAGAGGAAGATAACCAACAGTTTTAAAAAGTGGTTCAAAATAATGATTCCAAATGTCTGGATATTGCTGTCTGAAGATTGGATAGAGGGGATATTCTTTTTTTTGACGGCAACTCAAAATGAAATCATGAAGGCTAGGATAAGGAGAGGCAGAGAAAAAAGAGCTCATTTCTTTTTCAAATAGATCTCCTAGAAGGAAAGTAACTAGACTCAGATCATCAGGTGGAAAATCAAGAAAGTGAAGTAGCGCTAGAACTTCTTTAATTATTTTTCTTTCTCTGATGTCGAGGGCAGAAAAAGGTATAAAAGGAATATTCTTTTCGTTAAGCCAAGCTGCAATCTTGATAACGGATTCATTTTTATAAGTGAGAACAGCTATATCAGAGTAATCATAGCCCCTCTCTTTCAAAGAAAGGATTAGGTTTTGAACTTTGTTTTTGACCAACGTCATCTGGTCAATTTCTTCTCCATTTTCGACAGCATTATCATTGTTTTCTTGAAAAGATGAAGGTTTAGATTCAGCAGGAAAGAATTCAATTTCCACATGACCAGGATGATCCTCTTTTTCGGCTGAGGCAATCATCGTAAAATTATCTAAACCACTTTCAGCAGCTTTATCCTTATATTCCTCTAGCCTTTTTACTCCTTCTGGGAAAATTTTTTTAACAAATTCTAGGATTTTTCTGCGGCTCCGACGATTGATGTTTAATTCCCTAACCTCGACCTGAGCCGAAGGGAAAAACTCGCTTTCCCTTTCAAGTTTCATCATGATTTCATAATCAGCTTCTCGAAATCCATAAATGGCTTGCTTAGTGTCACCAACGATAAATAAACTGCCTCCTTGGGCCAATGAATTTTCAATCAATGGTCGAAGATTAAACCATTGTAAGGGAGAGGTATCCTGAAATTCATCGATTAAGAAATGAAAAATTCTATCACCTAAACGGAAATAAACATCAGGAACAATTCCTTGAGTTAAGTAGGTAGCCAATTCTCGACTGATGTCTTCCAGCAGCACTAAATTTTTTTCCTTCTTAACTTCCGTAAGATAGGAAATCAAATCATTGTATGTTTGAAGGTAAGGATAGAAAAATTGACGCGAATAAATCAGCTTATAAAATTGGAGGGCTTCCTTAAATTCCTCCCAGGCTTTCTCAGCCAGTTTATACCCGTTCATTTGTTGGGGATTTTTGCTGTCTGGTCGATTAATAGGTATTCTCTCCCAATTTTTATCTAGGAGATCAGACACGAAGCCACTTTTAATTTTGGGGAGCAGTTGTGCGAAAACTGATTTTTTTCCAAAAACAAGTTCATGCTGATTTACAATCTCTTCTATTTTTGCGGCCGCCGAACGAACTCTTGCCTCAGCTGCCTTGAGCTCATTAGGATTAATTTTAAGACAAGGTCGGCGATTCATTGCCTCAAGGCGATTATAAAATTCATAAAATTTCTTTTTTATGTCTTCGGTTGGATCCCATTTAAAAGCCGACTCACTTTTGTTTAATTCCTGAAGAGAAGCGGAAATTTCAACAAGCCTTTTCCCCTCAGGGGATTCAGGGGTAACTTTTCTTAAAAATCGATAGAAGGCATAATCTATAAGTGGAGTTGGATTGAGAGATATTTCAAAATCTGGACTAATGTTCAAATCGATAGCAGAGGCTCTAAAGATTTCAGCCATGAAGCTATCGATGGTCATTACTTGAAAATCACTGTAGCGGGAGAGCAAATTTTCCAAAGTTTCTTGAGCTTTGTTAGCCAGCAACTCTTTATCGAGATCGATGATCTCTTGAAATTGAGATAGAGTTTTTTCTTGGCCAAAGTAACAATCCTTCAGCCATTGAATAATTCGGTTTTTCATTTCCTTAGCTGCATTTCGAGTGAACGTTATGGCTAGTATTTGTCTAAAGTCATTATTTTTTATTCTTTCTGAAAGTAAAAATTGGGTGAACCTAAGGGTCAAAGCATGGGTTTTACCTGTTCCGGCTGAAGCCTTGAGGAGCACAAATTCAGGAAAGGAAACTTCAGTATCTCGGCGCAGGATATCAGTTAGACCCATTTTGATCGAGGCCTTTAAAATTCATTTTAAATTAAACTCAATCTAATAAAAATATAGGATTCAATTTATTTTGGTCAATAAAATAACCTTTCTTTATTCATAAAGGTCCATTTTCTATTTTCAGATGAGCTGGAAAGATCAAAAGAAATTTACTTCATTAATGAAAATTTTTGGGGCGGCAAATATTTAGCTCTTCTGGCATTTTTAAAATTTTCATGAGCCGAGAATTCCTCCTCGAAGAAAAAGACCAGCTCCGAGCACAAAACCGAAATTGTACCAGTTGCCATTATTGTAGACTTCGTAAAAGCGCACATTTTTGGTGAAAAGAGAAATGATAAAAGTGATGGGCGAAAGGAGACCGTGCTAGAGACCTTTCCAGAATTCGGCCACTTTTCCTTCCGGCGATGGCGACTTCTCCACTGTATTTGGCCCAGGAAGGCAGCTGGCCAGAAGAAAGATCAGGCCAAAAGTCGTAACTGAAGCCAGTAAGCTCTTCATTTTTTACCTCGATGAATTGTCATTTGGATTATTATAACAAGTTGAAAAGAATTACGTAATAAGATTTGATAAAAATTCTTTGCCTGAAAAGAAGAAATTTTTATTTTTGCTTGCTCGAGGTACACTGAAATAAAAGTCAATTTAATTTGCGGATTCTTTTGATCATTGAAATCTTTGAATACCTATTTGGTCCTGAACTCTAGGTCAGGGGACAGGAGAAAGGATAACCAAATTAGGCCTCCTTTTACTTAAAAAAGATAGCCCAGAGAGATGGAGAAGAGATAGTTATTCATTTTAAGCTCGTAAATCATGTCCTGGGCCATAGGAAAACCAAGAGGAGCAAACTGGGACGCTGGCACAAGCACCTCATAACGATTGGCGGTAAGGCCAAAGAAAAATCGCTGGTCGATGACGAGCCGACCTTTTCTTAGGTTGAAGTCAAGTCCACCACCGATGAGGAAGCTCCATTCCAAATCATTGGCTTCATTTCTTATGTCCTTTTTTTCAATGAGAGTAAATTGAAAATTGGGGACAGTAATTCTTATTTTGCTTTTTACTCTGGCTGTAAGATTTATCCCCATTGAGGGACCGATCAAAAAGGTGGGAGAGACCCTGGCTGAAACCGGAAAGGAAATTTTAAAAAGAAAAGGAATCTCAAGATAATTCAGATAGCGGCTATCATTGACCTTTATTTCAATTCCAGGTAAGTTGATAGGAACAACAACCTCGTATTGTCCTCCTTTTTGAAAATAGAGTATCTCGGGTTGAATGGAAAGGTGGTTATTGATTCTCCAGTTGGCCATGATGCCAGCAGAAAAGCAGCCGAGCGACATGTTTTCCACCTCGAAACCAGGTTCGGTTTTCTGCCCGCGCAGCTGCCCTTGATTATAACCAGCCTTGACACCCAAAAAAAACGATTTGTCGGCCTGAGGCGCCGATAAGGCCGGGTAGCTTAAAACCAAACTGGAAAAAATAAGCAAAACGATAGAGACAATTGAGTTCATTTCCTTGCTTCCACCTAGCAAATATTCAGATTCATTTTATATAAAAAAATAAAAATATCAATAAATATTTTAAAACTCAAGATTTTGTATCTCTTCTTTCATAGAATATAGCTTTTCCAAGAAATATTTTTTTGCCTTTGGTAAAATTTTAAAGTGACTCTTAACATTCTGTCCTTGTGGCTCCCAATAATTTTTGGTTTTCTGGCCATACTCTCTTTCCTAAGAATGCCAGCTCTTAATGAAAAGAAAAAGCAGATAACAAATAGGTCAAATTATCGTCTGTCAATAATCATACCGGCAAGAAATGAGGAAGATAATCTTAGAAGATTATTAGGCTCGCTCCAACTGCAGACGGTGCCGGTCGATGAGATAATTGTTGTTGATGATCATTCAGATGATAAGACAAGTCAGGTTGCTCTAAGCCACGGAGCCAAGGTTATCCAAGTCCCTGATCTTCCTGAAGGCTGGCTTGGCAAAAGCTGGGCCTGCTGGCATGGGGCTCTTGCAGCCAAAGGGGATCTCTTAATATTTTTGGATGCCGATGTTTTCCTTGAGAAAGAGGCTATTCTGAATCTTCTCTTTACTTATGAAGAGAAAAGAGGGCTGATTTCGGTTCAGCCCTATCACGTTATGGTGAGAAAAGATGAAAAATTATCCGCTTTTTTTAATCTCCTTATGACTCTAAATATGAATCTCCCTTTGCTTTTCAAAAAAGTGATTAAGCCCCTTGGGGCCTATGGACCGTGCCTAGTCTGTCACCGCCAAGACTATTTTGCTGTCGGCGGCCATCAGGCTGTTCGCGATAAAATCCTTGAAGACATAGTCCTTGGGCGCCACTTTCTCGAAAGGGGAATTCCAGTCCATTTATACCGTGGTCAAGGCACGATTTTCTTCCGCATGTACCCCTACGGTCTTCAACAACTTATTGAGGGCTGGACGAAAAATTTCGCCTCCGGCGCCTTTTCCTCTAACCCCCTCGGTCTTCTTATTTGTGTCGGCTGGGTTACGTTCTGTCTTTCTACACCTTTAAATATGATAAAAGGATTTATTGCTGGGCAATGGCTGATGGTTATAATTTCTTCTATTCTTTATTTTTTCTATGCCGCTCAAATTCACTGGGCTTTGAACCGTCTCGGTAATTTCAATTCAGCTATAGCTATTTTTTATCCCTTTTTCCTTGTCTTTTTTGTCGCCATTTTTTTCCGCAGCCTCTTTTATACCTATTGCCTGAGGCAGGTGACCTGGAAAGGGCGACAGATTAAGCTGGCTGCCAAGAAAGAGCAAATTAAGGAAAAGAAACTGATTTTTAATAAATTAAAGTAAAAAAGGCCTAAAAATTTAAAAAGTAATTTTTTCAAGAAGGGGGCGCCATTTTTTCATTAATTCTTCATTAAGATCTAAAGGAGGCTGGGCCTCGGGTGGTAAAAATGATTTATAAGGGCGAGTCTTGGTATAAGCTTCGAACTCATCTCTAATTTTTTTAAGCTCTTGTGGTTTGATTAAAAGGTCAATCGCCGAAGCGGCCATTGCTTTCGCTCCAGCATTCAAACCTTTCCACGCGGTTGAGCCATAATTACAAGCGACCGAAGACCAATGATGGCCAATCGCTCCAGGAACCTGACCAGGAAAGCGGATTGTAGCCAAAGGAGCCACAAGAGAAACATCCCCCACATCGGAGGAGCCGCCGCCAATTTCGATTCCCCTTGGTTCTCTTAATGGGCTGATTTTTTTAGGCATACCTCTTTCTTCAACCCCCAATTCTTTTTGAAGTGCTCGAGCAAAAGCTTCTTCTTCCTCTGACCATTGCGGTAGGCCGACTAATTCAATATTGCGTTGGAATAGTTCAGCCAATGCTTTATTGGCATGACGCTGATGGACAGCACTTAACACTCTAATTTCAGCCAATTCAGTTTCAGTAGCCAGAGCCGCAGCTTTAGCACAATTGACAATTTTTTGAAACATGTCTTCAACTCGCTCATCGCTATTTCGGATATAATACCAGACACTAGCTTTATCGGGGACAACGTTCGGCGCTTCACCGCCAGCAGTAATTACGTAATGTAGTCGGTGACCGAGATTTAGATGTTCCCGAAAATAGTTGGCCGCGATATTCATCAATTCCACGGCATCCAAAGCACTTCGGCCGAACCAAGCAGAGGCGCCATGAGCCGTTTTCCCCTTAAAAGTAAAAATAACTGAAAAAAGAGCATTACCACTGACCCCATAATCAGTGCCAAAGTCAGAGGAGCTATGATTGTCGATAACCACATCGACCTCTTTAAACAGTCCGGCCCGAACCATATAGGGCCGACTGATTAAAGTTTCTTCAGCTGGTGAACCGTAGACTCTAATTGTGCCTTTAAGGTTAAATTTAACCATGGCTTCTTTAACCGCTATGGCCGCAGCTGTGGCGGCAGTACCCATGGCATTATGACCACAGCCATGACCTGGGGCTCCGGGTATTAAAGGTTCCTGTTTAGGGACTCTTCCCTTTTGGGAAAGCATCGGCAATGCATCATATTCCCCCAAAATAGCAATGATAGGTTTACCTGATCCATAGGAAGCAACAAAAGCTGTAGGCATTCCGGCTACACCTCGTTCGACTGTAAAGCCTGCTTCTTCTAAAGTTCTGGCTAAAAGCGCTGAAGATTTATATTCTTGAAGACCGAGTTCAGCATAGCCCCAGATAGTGTCAGAGATATGACCAAATTTTTCAATTATTTGTGGTTGCGACAACCAGTCGAGGACAAATTTTTTTTCTTTTTCTAGTTTTATCTCTTTTTTGGCTTGAAAGGAAGCTTTTTCTGCAAAAGACAATGAAGATAAGCTGGCTACAATAAAACTAAGGCCAAAAAAGACGAAAATAGAAAAATAGAAACTCTCATTAAATCTAACTCTTAACTTTTTGGTCACCTTACCTCCTCTTAAGCTTGTTATTGTTACCAATATTTGACTAAATTAACTTGATTTTGATCATTTAATCTTTCCTATAGATGGGATAAATATCTTTGGGAATGTTCTGATAAGGAAGAACCGTCAGATCTGCCGGTCCCCAGCCAGGGGCATCCACTTCCAAGACCGCCCCAGCTAAGCCAGTATCGACGAAGCCTCGGCGGAAATGAACTCTCGATTTTAGAACAATAATTGCCAGTTCTTTCAGATCAATATTAAGCGCTTTAAAGAGGCTAGGCTCAGTTACTTGCATTAATACAGGGGTGATAATAACCCGATTGTTATGGCCAAAGCGGATAACGGCAATTGCTTCTCGGCCAAATTTTCCAATATATTCCACTTGACCATCAACTCTGACGGGATTGCCGGCAAATTCGTCTGAATAGCCACCAAGATTGATCGAAATAGAATCACCTACTTTGTATTTAGCTTGAATCTCTTCCAGAGCTCGTTCATCTCTTAGAGTTGCAACACAGAAATTTTTTGCTCCCTGTCTGATTAATTCTTCAAGAATGTGGGTTGAGCCGCCAGTCCGATCACTGTGATCAGCAATAATAACCGGTGTTTTTCCCTCTTTAGCTGCCATTATCGCCAGAGCTACGCCTTCTTTGGTTTTGGGGAGCTTTTTTCCGGCAAAGACATGGCGCAGTCGCCAGATAAAATCAGACATATCTTGGGCAATCTTTTCAGCCAAGTCGCGATTATTATTAGTCACCACCATGACTGTGGCACCGACATCGGGAACATCTGCATAAGCAAAGCCAAAGGCTACGGAAACATATGTTCCCGGATATTCACATTCCCATATTCTGGCTCTCTCCATAATTTCCATAGCGGGGGAAGTTCCGGTTCCTTGAAAAACACTGGGAGTTATGACTCCGGTTTTTCTTACCGCCATGATTGGTTTATATTGACCTTTTATGGTCTTAATCATAACTCTAGCAGCTATTTCTCCAGTCAGATAGGTATCGTAATGAGGGTATCTTTTGCAAATGAAAACAGCATCAGCCGCTTCAGCCAGCTCATGATCTTCATTGGCATGTAGATCGAGTGTGACCATAATGGGAATACGGCCAACTGCTTGCCTGACCCGACGGACGAGCTCAGCCTCAGGTTTGGGAATGCCCCTTACAGCCATAGCGCCGTGAAGAGCCAGGAAAACGCCATCGAAGGGGCCTAATGCCTTAGCCTCCTCAACAATTAAGCCAGAATACTTATCAAAAGCCTCTTGAGTTATCCAGCTTCCCGATGAACCACCGCGAGCATCTCTAGGAGAGGTTAGGGGAACAAGTTCAATATTGCCATATTCTTCACATACCGCTTTGAAACCACCTATATAACCTCTATCTGTATGGATAAAATCCCGAGTCGGGGGACCATAATATTCCCAATCTTCGATAGAGGTTTCGCCAGGACAAAAGGTGCAGGTTTCATGAGAGAAGGTGGCCACAGCAATTCGAAACTTGGTTTTTTCTTTGGCTTTTGGGCAGCCAAAAGTAATCAAAACTATAGTTAGAGCAAATCCAAAAATGAAATAAGTGTTAAGTGAGAATTTAAATTTAAGAATTGACATCTTTTTCCTCCGCTTATTTTAATTCAATCTGATTTCTTACTATCTATTTATCTTAATTCAATCGATTTTTTCCAGCAAAAATCGCCTCCTCAGCCAAGCGAAAGAGCCAATCAGCTTTTTCCCTTCTTTTAAAAAATTTTTTAAAGAACAAAAATCTCTACTCACCTCTTTTTTGTTGTTTAAACATCTTTTAGTTGGATTAAATTTTGAAACTTATAGCTTGAAGTCTAGCTCTTTATTTGTTCTATTTTCTTTTATTAACTTTTCTCCAGTTTTATTTTATTTGATAAAGATACTCATCAAAGCTTTCTTCAAGAACATCTGGGGTTCTTAACTGAAAAGGCATTCGAGGTTCAGGCAAAGGAATATTCAGTTTATTCCAGTCAGGCGGCTCAGTTTTCAACAAATGGCGGACAAAGAAATCGTTGCGTTTCCTTTCCCCATAAGCGCCGCCCGAACCATGATTGGCCCCAGGAACAACGAGTAGATCAAAGTCTTTACCAGCTTTAATCAGGGCATTGACCACTTGCATGGTTGTAGCCGGGTCCACATTAGTATCAAGCTCAGGAACGATAAGGAGAAGTTTCCCTTTCAGTTTGTGGGCGTTGACAGTATTAGATGAAGCCTCATATTCTGGTCCTATAGGCCAGCCCATCCACTGCTCATTCCACCAGATCTTATCCATCCGATTATCATGGCAGCCGGCCGCCGCGACTCCAACGTGATAAAAATCAGGATGGAAGAGCAAAGCCGCCATAGCATTTTGGCCGCCAGCCGATGTTCCATATATCCCAACTCGGCTTAGATCATAATAAGGATATTTAGCTGCCACGGCCTTATGCCAGAGGATACGGTCTGGAAAGCCTGCATCTTTAATATTTTTCCAAGCAATATCATGGAAGGCCTTTGACCGATTGCTCGTGCCCATGCCATCAATTTGAACAACAATAAAACCAAGTTCAGCCACGGACATCATCTGGTTATAGGCAAAAAAGCTTTTAGGAACAAAGGAGCTGTGAGGACCGGCATAGATATATTCGATCACTGGATATTTTCTTTTAGGATTAAAATTGGTTGGTCGAATAATAATCCCCCAAATATCGGTTTTACCATCTCGGCCTTTAGCCACAAAAACTTCTGGCGTCCGCCAGCCAGCTTTGATAAGTTCGGTTATGTCAGCTTTTTCTAACTCCATCAATACTTTTTTATCTTCAGTTCGCCTAAGTTGCATCACGGGAGGCAAATCGACTCGAGAATAAAGGTCAACGTAATATTTAAGATCAGGCGAAAGAGTTATGGTATGGTTAGCCTCGGCTTCAGTGAAGGTTTCAAGTCCTGTTCCATCGAAATTAACTCGATAAAGATAGAGAAAATAAGGGTCCTTGCCTGGATACATGCCGCTTCCTAAAAACCAAATTTGGCGTTTTTCCTCATCCACTCGTTCGACACTACGAACCACCCATTCACCTTTAGTAATCTGATTTTTGACCTGTCCAGTTCGACCATCATAAAGATAAAGATGATTCCACCCGTCTCGCTCTGACATCCAAATGATTTCCCGACCGTCGTCAATATCGTATCGGAACTTTTTACTGGAATAACAAAAGAAGGTAGGTGATTCTTCATTTATTAGAGCTCTGGCTTGGCCTGTCTCAGCGTTGACTTCGATCACCCGGTAGACTTGATGACCTCGCTGGTTGTATTCAAAAGTAAAAGCTCGACTATCTTTCCACCAAACAAAATTGGAAAGATCATAGGCATTGGGAAAGAGGCTATTGTCAATATTTATCTGCCTTCTAGTTTCTACATGAAAGAGGACAGGTTGTTCTATATCGAGGGGATCGCCAGGTTTGGTATAGCCAAGAGTAAAATATTTCGGTTGGAGTTGGTCAGCTGGGGATGAGTCAATATATTGAATTTTACGGTGAAGCCCTGGTCTTAGTCGATAAGCAGCAATTTTTTTTGAATCAGGAGACCAAGTAATCGATTGGAAAGTATAGTAATTACCTTCATTGCCATCCCAACTTAAAGGGAATTCTTCTTTTTTGTCCTTTGACCTCAGCCAAACATTGTAATTGCGAATAAAAACTTCCCACTTTCCATCAGGCGAACTTTTAACTTCGGTCGAGGCGGCTTGAGGTGGTGGTCCCCCCACATCCTGCCAACCATCACCTCTGGGAGGCCGGGCTGGGCCAACTTTTTTCAAAGAATAAGTGGAAAGATCGCACCGCCAGCGAGAATCGCCAAATTCAAATTCTATAGCCTTTTCATTATCGACAAAATTAAAGGTCATAAAAGGCAAGGTAGCAGCGGTGAATTGGCGACCAGTTTCTTGACTGAGCGCCTGAGCTAACTTTCCATGGTCAAAAGCTGGTGCCTTTGATAATTTCTCAGCATCGACAACAACAAATTCATGGCCACCTTTGACTGTTTTTCGGTACCAAAACCGAGAAGTTTTATCAATCCAATTAGCCCTTTCCGCCACATTGAGCGCTAACCCCTGAAATTTTTCCCTTAATTTGGCTGCTCGCTCGTAATCTTCTAGCTTGCCTTGAGCGAAAAGCGAGAGACTACTTAGAAAAAGAAGAACAAATCCAAAACTTAAAAGACGAAAACCCTTTTTCATCCTGCCTCCTTAAAACTTAAGCCATCATTTTATTTATAAATTCTTATTTTCCCGAGTAATGCTTTTCAAGCTTTATTCAGCTATCAAACGTTAACGTTTTCATTCTTTTAATAGGAAATTTTTTGTCAAGTCTTCATTTTTTCCTCTTATGAAAAGACAAGGTATGGGATATTATGAGGAGTAAAAATTAGATAATTATTTGTCTAGAGGCTATTTTTTGGTTTTTGGGCCACCAAAAAAACATTCCAGGTTGAAGCATCAGCTGGCTTTCTCAGATTGCCAAAAGCAGAAAGCTCAAGAAAGTTCAGACCAGCAAGGGAAAGAAAAGTCTTAATTTCATCGGGGAAAAAATAGCGAATAAGATGTTTTTCTTCAAATTTTTTAACCATTTCGCCCTTTTCATTTTGAATAACTAGATGATAATGAACAAGACAATGGTGCTTTTTGGGATAAAGTTTAGAGCGAGCTTCTCTCAAAATTTTTCCTTGGCCTATAGAAATTAGCTTTTTCCGCGATTCAGGTCTAATAGCTTCGACGGCCGGTCCATACCAAAAATCGGCCAGGAAAAGCCCGCCAGGAACAAGGTGCTTTTCGACCCTTTCAATTACCGCCATGACATCCTTGTTCTTAGGTAAGTAACCAAGAACGGCAAACATAGCCAGGATAGCGTCAAATTTTATTTGAAAATTAAAATTTCGGATATCGCCTCGGAGAAAAAGAGGGGGATTTTTTCCTCTTGGCAGAGGAAAAGTCTCTTTTTTTTGGCAAGCAAGCCTCAGCATTGATTCAGAAAGATCAATTCCAATGACCTGATAACCGCGACGAGCTAGGCGCCAGGCATGATTACCAGTTCCACAGCCAAGATCGAGAATTCTTTTAACTGAGATATTCGAAAAATTGTTAAAGGCTTCTTCAATGAGTTCACATTCGCTTTCATAATCTTTATCAAAATAAATCAGGTCATAAAGAGATGAATAAGCTGTTCCGAAAACCGAATCGGTCATCGTAGAATTTGACGCAGGGCTTCACAGACTCTGTCGATCTGCGATTCAGTGAGAGTCAGGCCTGAGGGCAAATATAATCCCTGTTGGGATAGATACGTACTAACAGGAAAAGGCTCGTTAGGGACAAGCCCTCTTTTAATAAGGGCTGGCTGTTGATGCAAGCCAATAAAAAAAGGTCTAGTCTCAATTCCTTGTTCCTTAAGTTTTTCCCCAAGACGACGAGCATTATAACCGCTTTTGGGATCAACGACGACCCCATACATCCAGTAGACATTAGTGGCCCAGGGTTTTTCGACTGGCAGCTGAAGCAATTGAATGTCTTTAAGTCTTTCACGGTAAGCCATGGCCATCCATTGTTTTTTGGCCAGTCGTTCTTCGATTGTTTCAAGTTGGGCCAAACCTATAGCCGCTTGAAGATTAGTTAACCGAAAATTAAAACCGATATCTTCATGGAGGAAACGTTCTTTTTGACCAAAGTAGAGATTGCGCAAAGCTCGGGCCTTTTCGGCCAAATCTTGGCGGTCAGTCAAAACCATTCCGCCTTCGCCCGTAGTAATTATTTTGTTGGCATAAAAGCTAAAACAACTAAGTTCGCCAAAACTGCCGCAACGTCGATGTTTGTATTCAGCCCCATGAGCTTCGGCCGCATCTTCAATTATAGTTAGATTATAGTGATGAGCTAGATCATAAAGAGGATCCATGTCTACTGGATGGCCATAAATATGAACC
>JAOAFQ010000154.1 GCA_026416195.1 Candidatus Aminicenantota bacterium
TGACTGGCAGTCAAGAGGTCGGGGGTTCGAATCCCCTCAGCTCCACCAGATATTCCTTCTCCTAAATTTAAGTTTTTATTTAGACCAATTCGACAACAAAAAGTTTATCTTCAACCTCCCTTTTTTGAAGACATAAATCAAAACGAATCATTGACTAAAATCTTCTTGCCCCTTAAGGGTAAAATTGATAAAAGATAATAAAAATTTTTTAAGGGGAGTCTTTTTAGTCCCACTCAAAAAAGTTTAAAGGGAGACAGATGAGATTAATTGAATTTGTCTTAGGTTTAAATCAGAATTTTTTGTTAAGAGTGATTTGTTTTCTGCTTATATTAGTTATTCCTAGTTGGACGCAAAACCCGATCAATCCACCGGGAGTTTATACCGCTGACCCCTCAGCTCGGGTTATGCCCGATGGTCGCCTCTATCTTTACGTTTCTGTGGATGAAAATCCACGCTATTATTGCTCCCATCGGTACGTTGTCCTATCTTCATCAGATCTCCTCGACTGGAAGATTCATGCTAATGCCTTCGCTTCAGCCGGACCTGACGATAAAATTCCCTACAGTGATGCTTATCTTTACGCCCCTGATGGGATATTCTGGAAGGGGAAATACTTTCTTTTTTATTGCCTTTCCGGTGGTGGTGAAGATGAAGGGGTAGCTGTAAGCCAAGCGCCATTCGGCCCATTTAGTGGGGCCAGGCCAATCGCTGGCATCTCTCAGATAGATCCATGTGTCTTTATTGATGACGACGGGCAACCCTATCTTATTTGGGGCCAATTTAATTGTCGGATAGCCCGCCTCAATCCTGACCTGCGATCGGTAGATCTCACAAGCCTGAAAATAATTGCGACTGAAAAAGAACACCACTTTCACGAAGGGGCCTTTATGTTCAAACGACGCGGCCTTTATTATCTTATTTTTGCCGATATCAGCCGCCGCAATACACCCACTTGTCTTGGCTATGCTACCTCTAGCTCCTTATTTGGACCATTCACTTATCGTGGGGTAATAATCGATAATACGGGTTGCGACCCTTTAGTCTGGAATAATCATGGTTCAGTGGCTGAATTCAAAGGTCAGTGGTATGTCTTCTATCATCGATCAACCCATGCTTCCCGCTCCATGCGTAAGACTTGCCTTGAACCCATCTTTTTCACTAAAGAAGGTTTAATTCCAGAGGTCGAGATGACCTCTCAGGGAGCTGCGCCTCCCCTTGACGCCTATTCGCGAATTGAAGCCGAACGGGCCTGCCAGCTTAATGGCTATGTTCGCATTCAGTATAATCCTGAAATTAAAAGCGAAGAATTGGCCTGTATTGAACACGGGAACACAGCGGCTTATAAA
>JAOAFQ010000230.1 GCA_026416195.1 Candidatus Aminicenantota bacterium
GAAGAATATCCTTATCGCCTGGAGTACGGCACACCTAATCTAGTGGGCATTGCAGGTCTTTATGCTGGCGTCAATTGGATTTTAAATCAAGGTCTTGAGAACATTCATCAACGGGAAATGGATCTTCTTCGGAAGCTTCGAGATGGTCTTAGAGAAATCGAAGGAGTAACCCTTTATTGTCAGGATTCTCTTGAAAATCACATCGCTGTTTTGTTGTTTAACGTTGATGGACTTGAAGCGACAGAAACCGCTACTCTTCTTGATGTCGATTACAATATAGCTTGTCGAGCGGGGCTACAATGCGCCCCGCTCGTCCATGAACAATTAGGAACAGCTCAGATTAATGGAGGAGTTCGGTTCAGCCTGGGTCCTTTCAATACAGAAGAGCAGATTGAAATTGCCATTAATGCTGTTCAAGAAATAGCTGACTTCGCTCGAAAGAAAAAAAAGAAACAAATTCTTTAGCCTACAATCAACGCCTCAGCTACGACTTCACAAACTGTTTTAACTTGAATTCCAAGTTGATAAAAGCGATTAAGTTCAAGCAATTGATCAAGGCAATTATGGCAAGGAGCAACCACTATTTTGGCTCCTGTTTTCTTTATTTGTTCTGCCTTTAATTTTCCAGCTTTGAGTCGCTGGGAAGCAAACTCTGTCATGGCCAGTTGCCCACCACCTCCTCCGCAACAAAAATTTTCAATTCCGTGGGGAGTCATTTCAACGAAATGAGTTACGGCCTTCTTTAGAAGAAAACGGGCTTCCTCTAAAAGACCACCCAGACGAACTAAATTGCAGGGATCATGAAGAGTGACAGGTAATTTATGCCGAGAAGGATCAAGTTTTAATTTTCCTTCTTTTACATATTCTGCGACAATTTCGAGGACATTCTTAATTTCAAACTCCGGTCTATAACCTAGCCAACCGGGGGATTCCCAGCGAGCGGCATTGAAACCATGGCCACATTCGGTTAACACCAGAATTTGGCAACCTAACCTTTTCATTGAGGCTTCAAGGCGCTTAAAAAACTTTGCCGCTAGCTTATCATCTCCAAGAAAATAAGCGTAATTAGTGGCATCATAATTAAAGCTTGAAAGGGTCCAACTTTCTTGAGCCTCAGAAAAAATTTGACCGACAGCAAGCAAAGATAAGGGGAAAAATTTAGCTTCTCGAGGATTGATGGCATAAAGAATTTTGGCCCCAAACCGGTCAAGGGGAAAAAACAGCGAAGAACTCCCTCTTTCGATTCGTAACTCCTGCTCTAGCCACTTGACTGTTTCAACCCATTCTTCTGGCTTGATGCCCATATTATTATCAAAAATGAGCGCGGTTTTTATGGTTGAAGCCAGGCCTTGAGGCATAACCTCAAGTCTAGCTAAAATACTTCGACCAAACCGGACTAAATCATGGATCTTAATTCCCATGGGACAATTGAGAGAACAGCGGCCACAAAGACTGCAGCGGCCGAAAAGAATATTCGTCCACTCGTCAAGATTAGAAGAATCGAGTTTTTGACTGCCCAGCCACCAAGACCAAAATTTTCTCTGAAAGCCAAAGTAATAGAGGAAAACTCGCCCGACCAGACTAATCTTATAGGCTGGAATCGATTTGACTTCTCGGTCGGTTAAATAATAATGGCAACTTTGAGCACAAAGGCCGCAGCGCACACAGGTTGAAAGTTGAAGAGCTCTCGAGTAATCAATATTTTGAAAAAAGGCTTGTTTTCCCGTTAACTCTTTTTGCTCTTGGTTAGCCTCAATTTTTATTTTTTTCATTAATTCACTTTTATCTGGCCTTAGCTGCTTTTTTAAAAGGGTCCTTTCTATTAGGTGGTGGAAAAAGACCTTTTCGTCCGTAATAATCGCCAAAGATTAATCGACTGGGAATAAAAAAGAAACAATGGCGGATTTTGCCAAAGGGGATATAAAGAGCCAATAAAAGGCCAAGAATATAGAAAATAAACAAACTGGTTCTCTGCCAAAGGCTCATAGCCGCCGCAAAAAGAAAAAAATCAACCAAAAGATTGGCCAAATAATCATCAGGCAAACTGATTGATCGAAGGGCGGGGTTGAGCCAACGACGAAAGAAAAGACCAAGACCACTAATTGTTCCCATTAATAAGAATACGACGAAAAACGGGCTAGATAAAATAGACAGGCCGAACAGTTCGGCCAGTAAACGAAGGAAGGCCAAAGCGATTGCTAGATGATACACTATTCCTAGAACATATGTCGGCCAGAACTGTCGGGTACTTTCCTTCTCCCACGGTAAAAGCCCTAAGCTTAAGGAGTAAATTTTTCCTTTCCTTGGGCTTCCCTTTGGCTTGGCCTGAGCATTAGGGTGATATAATTGGTTAAATCTATAGAAATAATATGAAATAATAGAAATCATAAAAATTAACGAAGCTGCAAGGCTTAACTTCAGCCAAATCATTGCCGAAATAACTAAACGCAACCATCTGGCTTGGGCAAGCCAGCGATTTTACAGGCTCCTTTTGCAGGACCTGAAGGAAAAAGTTCATATATTTTGCGCAAGGAAAAGCCCGTTTCTTGACAGAGAAGTCGAATCATGGGAGCTAAACCATGCTTCTCCCAGTAGGAACGCAGAAAATTTATTATCTTCCAATGATCCTCGGTTAATTCTTCGATTCCTTCTTGGGTTTTAGCTAGCCAACAAGCGACTTGTTCATTCCATTTATCAGGTTGAACAAGAAAACCTTCCTCATTGACCTCTAAATATTCTTTTTCTTTTTTATCTTCGGCCATTTCCAGTCTCCTTAAAATAATCATAAATTTATATTTTAGCAGCAATTAGCTTTAATGCAAGCCAATTAAGCTTAGAGCAACTTGATTTAAAACTGGCTAGTCTCAAAATGTTGATTGATATTGCTTGTCTCTGCTGAATCGAATAAGATTAAATTTCTTTTATAAAAAGGAGAGATGACTATGAGAAATTTCTGGAAGGAAAGAACCTGGTTAATTCTCATTTTCCTTTTAGCTTCAGCCTCAGTTTATTATCTCCATTATCTTATCTTTCGAGATGCCCATCACATTTTTATCTACATGATTGGTGATTTGGGCTTCCTTTTCCTCGATGTGATGTTGGTCGTCATTGTCATTGAGCACCTCCTCAATCAGAGAGAGAAAAATAATCGCTTAAATAAGCTCAATATGTTGATTAGCGCTTTTTTTAGTGAGGTAGGTCACGGCCTCATTCGTCAATTTGTTTTTGTTATTAAAAATAAAGAGATTCTTCAAAATCTAGTATTTTTTGACAGCCGCTGGCAAAAGAATGATTTCATTCAAGCCTCAAAAAAGATCAAGGCTGCTTCAATAATCGTATCTATTAACCCAACCGATTTGGGAGATTTGCGCGATTATTTATTACCTAAAAGAGATTTCTTGCTTTCCCTTTTGGCCAACCCAAGCCTCCTCGAGCATGAAGCTTTTACCAATCTTCTTTGGTCCATCTTTCATCTTTTAGAAGAGCTAGCTTTAAGACCAGAAGAAATGGTCGACTTACCGCCCAGTGATTTAGACCATCTTAATAATGATGTCAA
This sequence comes from Candidatus Aminicenantota bacterium, assembly GCA_026416195.1. Lineage (GTDB taxonomy): Bacteria > Acidobacteriota > Aminicenantia > Aminicenantales > CALLJL01 > CALLJL01. The sequence goes on from JAOAFQ010000230.1 coordinate 3,557, forward strand.
AAGGGTTGTCGTCCTTCTGCTTGAAACTTGGATAAATTATGTAGCTCATCTCAAGGAGAGATATCCTTTTCTCTTCTCTTTGGTGGTCCGTATAAATCCCTTTGGAGCAAGCCCGAGCCCAATAATTACCCAGTAGTTTCAGAGTTTAGAAGCTTAGGAGGAGATAGAGTTTCACTGATCCATTTTTTAATTTGATCGCGGACTTGGCGAAAAGCTTCAAGCTTATCTTGCTCAGAGCCTTCGATCGAAGCTGGATCAGGAAAACTCTCATGGATTCTTTTTTTACCAAAAGGAAAATAAGGACATTTTTCCTTGGCGGAATCACAAACTGTTATAACCAGGTCAATTTCTTGATTCAGAAATTCGTCAACCGACTTAGATTTTTGTTGAGAAATATCAATTCCCACCTCGGCCATCACTTTAACAGCTAAAGGATGCAAGCCTGTTGGTTCAGTGCCAGCACTTAAGGCCTCATAAAAATCGCCATACAAAAATCGAAGAAACCCTTCAGCCATTTGGGACCGAGCCGAATTATGAGTACAAACAAAAAGCACTTTTTTTTTCATTTTTCTCTCCCTTAAATTTTATCTCTCTTAGATGAAATAATCATTCTTAGCCGGCCCCAGTTTCTATTATTGAGATTAGCTTGTTCTTTATTTCTTCATTATTTTCACCGTTGACTTCAAAAATCATCACGTCCGGCCGGGACCGAATTCTTTCAAGAAAGGGTAACTTAGCCAAGTGAATTACCCCTAAAACTCTCTTGGTCGAATCCAAAGCCCTAAGAACAGCTTGTTTGAACTTCTCTGAATAAAGTTCCATTTTGCCGATTTCATCGATAACTATAATTTCCTTTGAATTTATAGCTTTCAAAATAGCTTCAACTCCAATCCTTTCCAAACTCTCAATATCAACTCCATAGCGACTTACCCGATAAGGGCTAGAAAGATTAACAGAAGCCAAGATAGCCACTCGACCCTCGAGAGTCCGAAGACGAAAACCGAGGCGGTCGCCTCTCTCTCTAATCTCTTCGGTAATGAATCCACCACACTTGTCGGGCCAATGTTTGATTAATTCGGCAATTAGAGTTGTCTTCCCTGTTCTCGGTCGACCAGTAATCAAAAGATGTGGACGGGCGAGATTCAAGTTTAGCCCTTTAATTCACCCCTTTTTTCTTCAATATGGTGCTTAATGGTTTTACCTTTAACGAGATAGATGACATCTTCACCAATGTTGGTGGCATGATCAGCAATTCTTTCGAGATGTCGGCCAATTAAAATAAGATTAACCGCTCTTTTAATTGTTCCTGGATCCTCGATCATATAGGTCAATAACTCTCTGAAAATCTGATCGTTAAGATTATCCACTTCATCGTCCCGTTCGCAAACGGCTCGAGCGAGTTTTTCATCATGATTTATAAAAGCATTGATTGAATCGCGGACCATTTCCTGAGCGATGGTGGCCATTCGGGGAATATCAATTAATGGCTTAAGTAAAGGATATTTAAGAAGTTCCTCAGTTCTTTCAGCAATATTGACAGCCTGATCACCCATTCTTTCGAGCTCGGCGGCAATTTTCATAGCTGAGGTAATAAAGCGAAGATCACTGGCCATGGGTTGTCTTAAGGCCAGTAATTTCATACACAGCTCATCAATATCAATTTCAATTAAATTGATGTCTTCTTCTCTTCTTAAAACTTCTTGAACCATGTCTTCATTTCTTTCCTTTAAGGCCTTTATGGCCAAAGAAATAGATTCTTCCACCATCGTTGCCATCCGTAGCAACTTTTCATTCAGGTCTCTTAACTCTTCATCAAACTTTCTTTCCATTTGTCCTCCTCAAATATTTTTCAGTATAAGATTAATTTTTCTTTAAAATCAAGCCGACTAATTATCTTAAAAACATTATTATCTATTAAAAACAACTTTGTTTTTCTTTAATATAGACATTGTGTTGGTTTAGACTTAATCTCACCTTCAAGAATATCTCTTTTAAATCGATTTTTTAACTTTAATTCTTTCTAATTACCGTTAAAATTTAAACAAAAATTAATTAAAAAATTCTTAATTTTAAAGATCACTTTACTGCTTTTCTAATTATCCACTCAAATTAAGGCTTTCCTCTAATGGATAAAGACAGGGAAAAACGATTCAATTTGACTGATCAGCCAAGGAACTAACACCTTAACTACGGCCGGGTTACTTTCCTTGCCTTGTTTATCAATAGCTACAACAGCATAGACCAAGCTTTTATTTGGGTCGATATTTCTGCGAAAATAACTCAGCTGAGTAGCTGGGAGATCAACAATTAGTTTTCGTTCCCCACGGCTAATCTCATATATTCGATATTGAGCCAACTCAAGACTAACCGGAGGCCTCTCCCATGAAAGGTAATGGCCCCATTCTTTCATAAAGAGAGATCTATTCATTATCAGTTGGCAACTCAGGTTTTGCGGCGCGGGGAGCTCATCATTGGGTTTAGAACCAACAAGAAAGCAAGCGTAGGCTAAAGAGGCTAGCTCGGTTTGAAAACTTCTGACCTGAGAACCATTGGGTTTTTGTTGACGCCATAAAGTAAGGACCTCTTTTGTTCGTTGAAATATC
>JAOAFQ010000232.1 GCA_026416195.1 Candidatus Aminicenantota bacterium
GTGTATAAGAGACAGGGATTGCGACGGACTGGCTGGCTGGTGTTTCGACTTGCCGGCTAAAGTAGGAATAGGACCTCTTAATAAGAAGGGATTGCGACTCAAAAAGCCATGCGGTATAGGATTCTCTACAATAAGACCAAACAGCCGGAGTATGCCCTTCTTGCTAACAGGTTTGATAAGCGGTTGGCAAAGGTTAGGTCTCTGATGCCCCCGACGGTAATGCCTGGGATTAAGTGTAGGACCAAACCCAACCAGCCGGTTTATAAAGTCGCAAGAGCGATGAAATAAGAGGTTCAGAAACGACCATGAATAAAATTTATTCACGGGATGAATAAAATGGATAGATTATACAAAGGGTATAAGGTCTGGGCTTACAACCCGGAGGATGAGGCTGGGTCTGAGAGGAAACCGATGTGTAAAGTAGGCTTGAAAGACGGGAAGCTGTGGATGATACCGGGAAATATTTCTGAAGAGGAAATGAGGAGGTTTCTGGGCATGAGGTTCAGGGGAGAAAACGGGGAGATAATAACGAAGGACAGCGACCCCGAGGCTTACCTTTACCGTCTTTTAGGCTACTTCCGGCAAAACTCCTACCTCCGGTATCGTAAAATAGAGATACCAGAGACGGAACTTGAGGATGCGGTGGTTGTCGATGGGAAAGAAAGCTAATATAGGGTTCTGGCTTCTTTTGGCTGTTCTCCTGCTTTCATGGGCTGGCTTTCTGGTTTTCACCGAAAAAGCCTCCTCTATCTACAACGAAGAGCTTGAAAAGATTAAGTCAAAATACGAGTCGGACAGGAAGGCGTGGGAAGAGGAGAAGGCTGTAATCCTCAGCGAGATTGAGCCGCTCAGGGCTGAAATAGAAAGTCTGGCTAAGGAGAACGAGCTTCTCGAAAAAAAGAATGCCTCTCTTCTCAGCGATCTGAAAACAGCCCAAGACCAAATAGCTTCTCTGTCGGACTCCGAGCTGGCCGCAAAGGTTGGGGGCTACGTGGGCGAAGAGGAAGTCAGGGAAACAAAAACTGGTTCTTTTCTCTTTACCCGTCTCGGAACGGAGCGTTCTCTGGCTATCTTCTACGAACGGGATGCCTTCTCCCTTGTTGCCGCAAACCTTAAAACCGAGGTTCAAAACCTTAACCTCCAGCTTTTTGAGTAGGAATAGGACCTCTTAATAAGAAGGGATTGCGACCAATAAGGATTAATAGCGATTTTGATATTAATTTCTAAACATTGGCTAACAGAATTGGTGAAATTCAATAAAGTCGACCAGGGATCTATTCGAATAGGAAGGGTCATCAAGAGAGAGGAATAGAGGTAACAAAAGTAAATGCTGTCGAACTGATATCAAAAAGAATTGATAATATTAATGATAAACATAGTATAAAAAATGAGCATCTTCCCGCAAATAGCCTATAAACTCGCAGTATTGATTATCGAGTTCCCATTCGGTTTGGGTTGATGTCTTCACTTTAGCTTTGATGAAGAGGCATTATTTCCCTTTCTGAGAATCTATAAGCAAGTCCAGGTCGGCCTCTCCAAAATCGGAGAAAGAATGTTCAATTAATATTTCAGCCTTCGAAATGTTAATAAGGCTAATTTTTTTTATTTAAGACGATGGAAAACTTATCAAGGAAATAAATTCTTCGAGTAAATTTAGGCGGGGCTCGTAATCAGTGGCAAAATATTCTAGTTCATAAAAAGAGAATTGATGACATCTCTTTAAGAATATCCGGTTATATTTATCATTTTACCCTTCTTTATCATAGAAGTTTGAGGCAAGTGATGTTTATAAAGCTATGGATAAATCTAATAGGCATGATTTAAATGACAGTAAGGTCTGTCATATTTAAATTAAGGGTAAGAATAAAATACGCCGAGTTGGATCCATTAAAAGGGATGATAAATCGGCCCTATGAATTGCTTCAGGTAAATTTGATTTGGGAGCCACTTTATTATAAAAAGGGGCGGGAGGAATGATATGAGCAGTAGCCACAGGCACGATGAATATAATGGCCAAGGATGGTGCTGCCCGGCAGGCGGAGTGAGCCGGCAAGTTGGGGGCGCGCTTTCCAGGCGGAGCTTTCTTCA
>JAOAFQ010000044.1 GCA_026416195.1 Candidatus Aminicenantota bacterium
CAGCGTCAGATGTGTATAAGAGACAGTAGTTGAATAGGCCAGGACTCTTTTAAGGTCAAATTGAGTTAAGGCAATAGTCCCAGCGTAAAAAGCAGTCAAACCCCCAATAATAGCTACGATTTCGCCAGCAATTCCGGAATAGTTATAAAGAAGATTTAGTCGAGAAACCATATAGACGCCTGCGGTAACCATAGTAGCGGCGTGAATGAGAGCACTAACTGGAGTTGGACCTTCCATAGCATCGGGTAGCCAAACATAAAGGGGAATCTGGGCTGATTTTCCGGTCGCCCCAGCAAAAAATAAAAGAGCAATAATCGTAGCCAAGGCAGGAGAAATTCTAGCCTCAATGATGGCCTGGTTTATTTCAGGAAAAGAAGCAGTTTTTAAATTGAAAATTAAAAAGAAAAGACCAACAAGAAAAGCTGCATCCCCAATTCGATTAACAATAAAAGCTTTTTTTCCAGCTGTAGCTGCCGCTGGTTTTTCAAACCAAAAACCAATTAGAAGATAAGAACAGAGACCAACCCCCTCCCAGCCAACAAACATGACAACCAGATTACCAGCCATCACTAAAAGCAACATGGCAAAAGTAAATAGATTTAGTAAGCCAAAATATCGCGTATAACTTTTGTCTTCAGCCATATAACCAATAGAATAAACATGAATAATAAAACCAACTCCTGTGACTACGAGAACCATAACCGCGGTTAAGGGATCAAACCAGAGAGTGAAGTCTATTTGGAAAGTTCCTGAATGTATCCAGGAAAAAAGAGTTTGGCTAAGGATAGGGATTTCATGGGCAGAGTTAGCTCGACTAATTTTTAAGAAAGAGGCCAAGCCAAAAACAAAAGATAATAAAACAGCTAGCGGCGCCTGAATCGAAACATATTTACGAGGAAACCAGCGGCCAAAAATAATCAGGATAAAAGAGCTAACTAAAGGGAAAAAAGGTATTAGCCAAAGATATTGGCTCATTTTATCCCTTTAAAAGATTAACTTCTTCCGACCGAATGGTTTTTTTCTGGCGATAAATTAATAGAATAATAGCCAAACCAACGGCTGCTTCTGCCGCAGCAACCGTAATTACAAAAAAGACAATTATTTGTCCGTCCAAGGAGGCCCAATATTTAGCGGCGGCGACTAAAGCTAAATTGGCTGCATTAAGCATAATTTCAATAGCCATAAATTGGGTAATTAGATCCCTCTTAATTAGAAAAGCCATCATGCCTAAAACAAATAATATTAAACTCAAGATGAAAAAGGACAAAGGTGACATTATTATCTCTTCTCCCTTTGTCGGGCTAAATATAAAGAACCAACTATGGCCACAACAATTAAGACTGAGGTAATTTCAAAGGGATAAAGATATTTTGTAAAGAGAAGGCGTCCTAAAGAAGCTGGTTGCCCTAAATCAGATGTCATTATAGATTTTGACTCTGGCAAAGACCGAAGGACTAAAACAAGCTCGATGAAAATTAAAATAATTAAAAAGCAGCCAAGAAAATATACCCATTTTTTCCGGAGAGGCGGAAAGGGCTGACGGAGGTCAATCATCATAATGACGAAAATAAAAAGAACCATAATTGCCCCCGCATAGATAAGAATCTGGACAGCAGCAATAAAGGGAGCATTAAGAAGAGCGAAGAGACCGCCTAAGGCAGTGAAAGCAACCGCAAGATAGAGAGCATTGTAGGCTTGGTGGCGAGAAAAAATCATTGCCCCCACTGAACCGACAGTTATAATTGCCAGTAGATAAAATAAAAAAACCGCCATTTTTCGGCCAAAAATTATATTGATTATTTAAAATCCATGTCAAGAATTTTTATAAATTTTTATAGACAATTTTAATTTTTTCTTTCCTCTGAGCAAGAAAGTTCTTTTCTGTTTAAGTTAAAATTAAGCAAGTTTATTAACAACTTTCTCTTTTGACAGAGGAGAAATTTATGTTATAATTAAAAAGAATCGCGGGGTAGAGCAGCCAGGTAGCTCGTCGGGCTCATAACCCGGAGGTCGCTGGTTCAAATCCAGCCCCCGCTATTTTTTTCCATAAAAACAGCTATCCTGCCGACTAAAGAAAGGTGAATGATTAAGGTGTTTTTTTACATCAAATCTTTCAAATTCCCCCTTATTTTTAGCTATGAAGATTCTTATTATTGAAGATGAGACGATTATCGCTATGGATCTAGCTCGTCTTTTATATTCTCTGGGAGCTAAGGAAGTTAAAATAGTCGCTTCAGCGGAAGAAGGGCTTAGTTGGTTGAGTGATCGAAAGCCAGATCTGATTATCGTGGATATCAAATTACGTGGTTCGATGGATGGCCTTCAGGCCACCCGAATTATCCAAAAAAAAGGACCATTTCATCTTGTTTATCTAACTGCTTATAATGATGAGATAATCCTAAAGGAAGCAAAAGATATTCCCAATTTGGGCGTAGTTATCAAGCCTTTCACGCCAAATGAAATTCTTAATCTTTTTTCTAAAATAATTTCTTAAATTAGAATCAGAGGAGTAACGCCAGGCCAAAAAATAACTTCTTGACAAAAACTGTAATATCTGATATTTTACATATCAAAGGTTGAAGTTATGACGTCGCCAATTAATCATAAATCTTTAAAAGACCAAGTTTATGATTATCTTCGTCTGCAATTGCGCAAAGGTAGGCTGAAACCAGGTGATGAGATTAAAATGGACAAAACCGCTCAAATCCTGGGAGTAAGTAAAACCCCTCTCAGAGATGCTCTTCTTCAATTGGCTATGGAAAATTTTGTCACTATCAAGCCCCGCCGAGGCGTTTTTGTTAATCCCTTAACCCTTGAAGATATTAAAAATGCCTATGAAATCATTGGGGCATTGGAGAGTCTGGCTATTTTAAAGGCTGGACCGAATCTTGCCCATAAAGATATTGAAATTATGGAAAGACTTATTGAGGGAATGAAGAGAGCTATTACCCGTGATGATTTTGATACATATTATGAAAAAAACCTTGAATTTCATAATATTTATTTGAATCATTGCCATAACCCACATTTAATTCGGATAGTAAATACTCTTAAAAAAAGACTTTATGATTTTCCTCGGCAAACTCGTTATATTCGAGAATGGGAAGAAAATTCTATTGAAGAACACGAAAAACTTTTGAATTTGTTGAAAGAAAAACGTTATGAAGAAGCAGCTAATTATATCCGAGATGTTCACTGGTCTTTCGAAGTTCAGAAGAAATTCATCCTACAATATTATCCTCAGGTTAATTCAGGGAGAAAATAGAAATGACCAAGGGTTATGTTTTTGATATCAAGAGATACGCTCTTCATGATGGCCCTGGGATAAGAACGACTGTTTTTCTTAAGGGATGTCCACTACGGTGCCTATGGTGTCATAACCCCGAAGGCCAAAATCCCGGCCAGGAAATCATGCTTCGACCAGGACGTTGCCTTGAAGGCTGTTCAAGATGTTTGGAGGTTTGTCCCTTAACCGCCATTAGCAAAATTGGGTCTTGGCCGAAAATTGATTCTTCTAAGTGCGACTGCTGCGGTCTGTGCACTCAAGTCTGTCCTTCTGAAGCTTTGGAGATAATTGGGCGAGAAATGACCCCAGAAGAGGTTATGGTTGAAGTGATGAAGGATTTTGCCTTCTATCAGCAATCAGGAGGTGGAGTCACTTTTTCCGGTGGCGAGCCTTTGCAACAGCCTAAATTTCTTGAAAAATTACTTCGCCTTGCTAAGAAAAACCATTTACATACTGTTGTTGATACTTCAGGCTATGCCCAATTCGATCTCTTCGTCCGTCTTTTGCCCTTTGTCGATCTATTTCTTTATGATTTAAAACTCATTGATCCTGAGCGACATCTAAAATATACTGGTAAAAGAAATGAACTGATTCTCGAAAATCTCCAAAAACTGGTTAAGTTAACGGATAAGATAATTATCCGCATCCCAATCATTCCTTCAGTTAATGATGATAAAGAGAATTTAAATCTCATGATAAAATTCATTTCTTCCCTTGGACAAGTGGGCGGAGTTGAGCTTTTACCTTATCATACCTTAGGAAAAGATAAATATGGTCGATTGGGCCGAAATTATCAACTATTAGATATTAAGAAACCTTCCTCAGAGGAAATGAATCGAATTGCTGCTTACTTTAAGGAAAATAATTTATCAGTTTTGATTGGAGGCTAATATGAACGATAGAATTGCTTTTCTTAGGGAACAGAGTGTTAAGACTAAGCCCTATCTGACGCCTGAAAGGGCTCTCCTTTTAACTGAGTTCTATCAACAAAATAATAATCCGACTCTTTCGCCGGCCGTGCGACGGGCCATGGCTTTTCGTTATCTTTTGGAGAAAAAAGCTATTTGGATAGGCGAAGGTGAGTTAATCGTGGGAGAAAGAGGACCAGCTCCCAAAGCAACCCCTACTTATCCCGAAGTTACTTGTCATTCTCTTGAAGATCTTGAAATTCTTAATAGCCGACCAAAAACACCATTTTTGGTTGATGAAGAAACTAAACGCCTTTATCGAGATATCATCATTCCTTTCTGGAAGGGAAAAACGATAAGAGAAAAAATTTTTTCTGAAATGAGCCAAGAGTGGAAAGAGGCCTATGAGGCCGGTATTTTTACTGAATTTATGGAACAGAGAGCTCCTGGTCACACGGTTTTAGATGATAAAATTTACTTTAAAGGCTTTAAGGATTTTAAAAAACAAATTGAAGCCTCAAAACGAAGAATTGATGATTTCCGTGATCCTGAGGCTTTGAAAAAAAGAGAAGAGTTGAAAGCTATGGAGATCGTCGCTGATGCTCTAATTATGTACGCCCATCGTCATGCGGCCAAAGCAAGAGAGCTAGCTGAAAAAGAAGCCAATCCTCAAAGAAAAGCTGAACTTTTAAGAATAGCCGAGATTTGTTCTCATGTTCCGGAAAATCCGCCTCGTGATTTCTGGGAAGCTCTTCAATATTACTGGTTTGTTCACCTAGGGGTCATCATAGAACTTAATACTTGGGATTCTTTTAACCCTGGCCGTCTCGATCAACATCTTTATCCTTTTTATAAGCAGGGGCTAGAAGATGGAACCTTGACTGAAGAGAAAGCCAAAGAATTGCTTCAGGCCTTTTGGATTAAATTTAATAATCAACCAGCCCCGCCAAAAGTTGGTGTGACGGCAGAAGAAAGTGCGACCTATGCCGATTTCTGTTTAATTAATCTTGGTGGAGTCAAAAAAGATGGTAGCGACGCCGTTAATGAACTTTCCTATCTTATCTTAGATGTAATTGATGAAATGCGTCTTATTCAGCCAAGTTCAATGGTTCAGATTAGTAAGAAGACGCCTGACGAATTTCTTTTGAGAGCTCTTAGAATTCTTAAAACCGGCTATGGTCAACCATCAATTTTTAATACCGATGCGATCATCCAAGAAATGCTGCGCCAAGGAAAATCTCTAGAAGATGCCCGATGCGGTGGGGCTAGTGGTTGTGTAGAAGCCGGCATTTTTGGAAAAGAAGCTTATATCCTGACTGGGTACTTTAATCTTCCCAAAGTATTGGAGATAACTTTAAATAATGGCGTTGATCCTCTAACTGGTAAAAAAATTGGTCTAGAAACAGGTGACCCGAGAAATTTCACCTCCTTTGAAGAACTTATGACAGCTTTTGAAAAACAAGTTCAGCATTTTGTGGATATAAAAATTCGGGGTAATAACATAATTGAAAGAATCTATGCCGAATATTTGCCGGCGCCTTTTCTTTCGCTTTTAATTGATGACTGCATTGCTAAAGCTAAGGATTACCATGATGGCGGAGCGCGCTATAATACCTCTTACATCCAGGGAGTTGGGATCGGGACTATTACCGATTGTTTAACAGCCTTGAAATTTCATGTCTTTGATAAAAAATCATTATCTATGGAAAAATTTCTAGAAATGCTAGCCCACAATTTTGAAGGATATGAAGAGTGGCGGCAGAGGCTAATTAACAAAACTCCTAAATATGGTAACGATGATGACTATGCAGATAATATTTTACGTCAGGTTTTTGAGATTTACTATCAGGCTATTAATGGCCGACCAAATTTGAAAGGAGGAACCTATCGAATCAACCTTTTGCCGACGACTGTTCATGTTTATTTTGGTAAGAAAACAGGAGCAACTCCAGATGGCCGAAAAGCTCATGAGCCCCTTTCAGAGGGAGTGTCCCCGGTCCAAGGCGCTGACCGACGAGGTCCCACGGCGGTGATAAAATCGGTGGCCAAAATCGATCATCTCCGAACAGGGGGAACTCTGCTCAATCAGAAATTTACACCTCAATTGTTAGCTACCGAAGAAGGTCTAAAAAATTTGGCCCATCTTATTAGAACTTATTTTAGACTCGATGGTCATCACATTCAGCTTAATGTAGTGACGGCTGAAACTTTGCGTGAGGCCCAACGAAACCCGGAAAAATATCGAGACCTGATTGTTCGAGTGGCTGGATTTAGCGATTACTTTGTTGATCTTAGCCAAGAATTACAAGATGAGATAATTCGCCGTACTGAGCATCAATCCTTTTAAATATAATATTTTTTCGACAATATTTTTAAATATTTTTAAATTGCCCTTCCTATAAAGTTTTGATATAAAAAGGTTTCGATAAATTAATTTAATTGAAGGGAGGAAATTATGTTTGAGGCTAGGGTTTATCAGACTAGGCGACAGGCCTTAAAGCAAAAATTAGGTTCTGGAGTGGCTCTTTTTCCTGGGAACAAGGAGGCTCCGATCAATTATCCGGCTAATACCTATTATTTTCGGCAGGATAGCTCCTTTCTTTATTTTTTTGGTCTCGATAGTCCAAATTTATACGGGTTGATTGATATTGATGAAGATAAAGAAATAATTTTTGGTGATGACCTTTCCCTTGAGGATATAATCTGGATGGGTCACCAACCTCGGTTGCAGGATAAAGCTAAGAAAGTTGGAATAAAAGAAGTTAGGCCGCTCAAGGATTTAGAGCCAACTATTAAAAATTTCATTGCCCAAGGCCGAAAGGTGCATTATTTGCCGCCGTACCGGCCGGAAACGGTTCTTGAGTTGGCGCAGCTTTTAGAGAAGCCAGCTGAGGAAATTAAAGCTGGGGCCTCCAAAGATTTAATTAAAGCTACCGTAGCTTTAAGGTCGGTTAAAGAAGAAATTGAAATTAAGGAAATTGAGGCAGCTTTAAATATTACCAGAGAGATGTATCTGATAGCCATGAAAATGGCCCGTCCTGGAAAGACAGAATGGGAACTGGTTGGCGCCATGGAGGGAATTGCTCTTAGTCACGGTTGCCGGCTAGCTTTTCCAACGATTCTAACCATTAATGGACAGATTCTCCATAATCACGACCACAGCAATCGCCTAATCAAAGGAAAACTTTTAGTCATCGATGCTGGCGTCGAGTCGACTGAGCATTATGCCGCTGATATTACTCGAACAATTCCAGTGGGCTGGAAATTCAGTCAGAAACAACGGGAAATTTATGAGATCGTTCTGAAGGCTCAAGAGACTGCTCTTAAAGCCATTAAACCTGGCATCCCTTATAAGGAAGTTCATTTACAAACTTGCCAAGTAATGGCCTCAGGGTTAAAAGAACTCGGTTTAATGAAAGGTGACATTGTAGAAGCAGTAGAGCAGGGAGCTCATGCCCTCTTCTTCCCTCACGGTTTAGGACATATGCTTGGTCTTGATGTTCACGACATGGAAGGACTAGGTGAAGATTATGTTGGCTATAATGACACTGTTAAAAGAAGTCAACAATTTGGTCTTGGTTATCTTCGTTTAGCCAAGACTCTTGAAGCCGGCTTTGTTCTGACGGTTGAACCTGGAATCTATTTCATCCCGCCATTAATTGCTAAATGGAAAAAAGAGAAAAAACACTCTCAATTCATTAATTATTCTAAAGTAATGGAATACATTGATTTTGGTGGCATCAGGATTGAGGATGATGTCTTAGTTACTAAAGATGGTCCAAGAGTCCTAGGAAAAAAAATTCCTAAGAAGGTGGAAGAAATAGAAAGCCTTAAAGCTTAATTTAAAAATATTTTTGGACCATTCGTCCAGCCATAAACCGGCTTTTAAAGGGTTCAATCGAGATAGGTCATTGTCATGAATATCAGTGTTTCCGGCCTTAAAAGAAAAAATAAAATTAGAGGGAGAATAATAAAAATAGCTTTAGTTCAACTGAAGGCTATGACTTCTAAACAAGAAAATATTGACCGAGGATTGAAAGCAATTGAAAGAGCTAGCCAAAGGGGAGCAAAGTTGATTATTTTCCCTGAACTTAGTTTTCTTCCCTTTTTCCCCCAAAATCCAGTTAATCCCTTAGCGGCTAGTTTGGCCGAAACGATACCTGGGCCGACAACAGATATAATCTGTGGAGTGGCCAAAAAATTTGGGGTAGTTATCGTGATTAATCTTTATGAGCGTTTGGGTAAAAAAACTTATGATTCTTCACCCATCATTGATGGCGACGGCTCAATTGCCGGGATTGTTCGTATGGTTCATATCATGGAAGGACCGGGTTTCCACGAGAAAAGATATTATTGTCCAGGTAATTTGAGTCTTTTAACTTTTCCCACAAAAGTAGGACGAGTTGGTGTAGCCATCTGTTATGATCGGCATTTTCCTGAATATATGAGGATTCTTGCTCTTCAAAAAGCTCAAATAGTTGTTGTGCCCCAAGCTGGAGCCAAAAATGAATGGCCCAAGGGTATCTTTGAAGCTGAGTTGCGAGTCGCTGCTTTTCAAAACGGCTATTTTGTCGCTTTGGCTAATCGGGTAGGTCAAGAAGAAGTTCTTAATTTTTCTGGCGAATCCTTTGTTGTTGATCCCTACGGGCAGGTCATTGCTCAAGCTCCATCAGGTAAAGAAACGATTATTTTCGCTGATTGCGATTTGAATCTGATTAACAATTGTCCAGCTAAAAAACATTTTTTGTTGGACCGTCGTCCTGATTTTTATAAAAAAATATTTATTCGAGATAAGAGGTAAATAATGCAAGTTCCTTTTCTTGATTTAAAAGCCCAATTTAGGACGATTAAAGAAGAAATAATTGACAAAATAAAATCAATTTTGGAAACGCAAAGATTTGCTCTAGGCCCAGAAGTTGAGGCTCTCGAAAAAGAAATAGCTTCCAAATGTGAGGTCAAAGAAGCAATTGGCGTATCATCAGGTACTGACGCATTATTAGTTTCACTCATGGCTTTGGGAATAAAGCCAGGAGATGAGATTATAACCACCCCTTTTACTTTCTTTGCTACAGCAGGGGTTATTGCTCGCCTCCAGGCTAAACCTGTTTTTTGCGATATTGATCCTGTAACTTTTAATCTTGATCCTGAAAAACTGGACCATCTTCTTAAAAAAATTTATCGAAAAGAAAGGAAAAATAAAGTTAAAGGAATAATTCCCGTCCATCTTTATGGACAATGCGCTGATATGGATAAAATAATTGACTTAGCTAAATCATATGGACTTTTTGTTCTTGAAGATGCGGCTCAAGCTATAAGTGCTGATTACCCTTCAAGAAAAGGACCGAAGAAAGCTGGCTCAATGGGCTTGTTGGGTATTCTTTCCTTCTATCCAACAAAAAACCTTGGAGGTTACGGCGATGGAGGTATGGTTTTAACTAATCATAAAGGCTTAGCCGAAAAAATTAGACAATTAAGAGTTCATGGAGAAACCAAAAGATATTATTATCGATATATTGGTGGTAACTTCCGTCTAGATGCGCTTCAAGCGGGTGTTCTTCGAGTCAAGTTGCCTTATCTTGAGCTTTGGCAGGAAAAAAGACGGGCAGTAGCTTCCCAATATGAAGTTTTATTTGAAAATAGTGGCTTAATAGATAAGAAGTTGGTGACTTTGCCTCAAGCTGTTTATAAAAAAAGTGGTTTAAAAAATTACCATACTTATCATCAATTTGTTGTCAGGGTAAAAAAGAGAGACCAACTTCAGAAATTCTTAAAAGAAAAAGGAATCGAAACAGCTATCTTTTATCCTCGACCTCTTCATCTTCAAAGATGCTTTGCTTATCTTGGTTATCAGGTTGGAGATTTACCTAATGCGGAGAAGGCAGCAAGAGAGGTTTTGGCTTTACCCATTTATGCTGAACTTTCTTTTGAGCAGCAAATTTATTTAGTTAACTGCATTAAAGATTTTTATCAGAGTCGATCTTTTTTTGACTAAAAAAAGTCAACCTCCCTTCTCCTTTTTGAATTAAGTCTACTTGGACTATGTTAAAAAAATCAGAATTTCTACTTGAGTAATAAAGATTAAAATCAAAATTCAACGACAAGTGCTACAAGAACGGGTAGAACAGGTTGAACAGCCACTAGATGTAGTTGCTTTAAGGCGATTGCTACTGCCTCCAATTCCGAAGGATGAGAAGATTTTAAAGATATTGGTGCTTTGACAGAAAGGACAGATTACATCTTTCTCGCCACCAATTTTTGTTAAACACTCGAAGCGACTCTGACATTGTCGGCAAATGAATTCATAGATAGGCATTTCTCATCGCTCCTTCAACTTTCATTTTTTTTTATCTCCAGCTAAAGCAATAGCCTCAATTTCTATGCGGGCGTCTCGAGGTAATCGCGCAACTTGAATTGTTGAGCGAGCTGGATAAGGTGGCTGAAAATAGCTCTTATAAACTTCATTCATTAAAGAAAAATCGTTCATGTCTTGGAGAAAAACAGTGGTTTTGACAATATTATTAAGAGAACTGCCGGCCGCTTCTAAGATTGCTTTAATATTCTCAAGAACTTGCTTAGTTTGTTCTTTGATGGAGCCAGCAAGCATTTCCCCAGTTGAGGGATTAAGATGAATTTGCCCGGAAACAAAAATAAATCCCTGAGCCAAAATTGCCTGAGAATAAGGTCCAATAGCTGGAGGTGCCTGATCTGTCTTGATTTCTTGCTTCATTTTTACCTCCTTTTGGCGAGACCATAAATAACGACTCTTTATGGCCAATAGCCAAAATCCCAATGTGGCCAATAATTTTCGCCTTCTCATGGCTTTAATTCTATTATAGCAACCTTTTCCTTAATAGGCATATCTACTAGCCCACTTCTTCCAAAGATAACTCTTCAATTATAGCGGAAAGAAATCGCCAAAATTTTTCGACAGATGGAACATAGACCATTTCTTCAGGCGAATGAGGATTCTTGATAGTCGGGCCAAAAGAGATCATATCCATATCAGGAAATTTCTCAGCAATTAGCCCACATTCAAGACCGGCATGAACAGCTTTAAGAAGCGGCGTTTGGCCAAAAATTGATTGATAAACTCTTTTGGCCACTTGAAGCAGAGGCGAGCCTAAGTTTGGTTCCCAGCCAGGATAGCTAGGGGGTTGGCTGATTTCAGCCCCGGCTGTTTCAGCTATCGCTCTGATCATTGACCGAGTAGCCTTAAGCGCCGAGGGTAGGGAGCTTCGACTATTACAAATGATTTTGGCTCCGTGTCTTTCAGTTTTAACTATGGCCAGATTAGAGGAGGTCTCTACCAAGTCAGGAATTTCTTGATGCATAGCGAGAACTCCATGGGGTAAAGCTAGAAGCAAATTGATTAATCCTCTTGCTGATTTAGGAGCTAGAGGTTCCTCATTTGCGGTCGCAATCTGTTTAATCGAGATTTGAGCTTCGGGCTCGCTTTGGCGGTATTCTTTTTTAATTAAATTAAATTCTCTTTCAAAAAGTCTAATCACATCGGAATAATGAGCGGCATCACAAATAAGACGAGCCAAAGCTTCGCGAGGAATAGCATTTCGTTTGCTACCTCCTTCTACATGAAGAATTGAAATAGGCAGATTTTCTCGGGCTATATCCAAAAGACGGGCCAAAATTTTTATCGCATTAGCTCGGCCAAGATGAATATCTAAACCGGAGTGGCCGCCTCGTAAGCCTGTAATTTTGACTTCAATCAACGTTCCGGATTGGCTTTCTAATCGATTGAGAGGATAAAAAATTTCAGAATCACCACCGCCAGCACAACCAATCGTAAAAGTTCCTTCCTCCTCACTATCAAGATTTAGGAAAAGTTTACCTTGAATGAACTCAGGTTTAAGATGACTAGCTCCAGTCAAACCAGTCTCTTCATCGACAGTGAAAAGAAATTCGAGAGGACCGTGCTTTAAATTATCGCTTTCCATTACGGCTAAGGCAGCGGCTACCCCTACACCATTATCAGCACCTAACGTAGTTCCTTGAGCTTTTAACCACTCTCCCTCTAATTTTACTTGAATAGGGTCTTGGGAAAAATCGTGAATAACCTCCGAATTTTTCTCGCAGATCATATCAAGATGGGCTTGAAGAATAACTCTTTTCTCACTTCGAGTCCCAGGCTGAGCTGGTTTAAAAACCGCAATATTCCCAACCTCATCTCTCTTATAGTTTAAATTTAAAGCTTCGGCAATTTTGAGAATATAATTGCCGATGGCTTTTTCTTCACCTGAACAGCGAGGAATTTTTAATATTTCGCTGAAATGATACCAAAGAATAGAAGGTTTAAGTTCTTTCAAACATTCGTTCATAGAAAAGGCTCCTTTTATTAATCTACTGTCATCTTGCCATAGATTTTTTATCAAAGGCAATCATTTTTTGAAAATCAGAAAGATCAATTGACAGCTTCTTAAGCCTTTAATTAAAATAGCCATTCCCAATGATCGACAAACTCATTAGCCGATTTGAAGAAATCTTCAATCGTCGGCCTGAAGTTTATTCATCTGCACCTGGGCGGATTAATATAATTGGGGAGCACACCGATTATAATAATGGCTATGTCCTACCAGCGGCAATTGAGCGACGGACGCATGTTCTTCTTGCTAGCCGAGAAGATAAGATGGTGGTCGTTTTTAGTGAAAACTTAAATCAATGGGGTAAATTTGATCTTAATAATCTTCAACCTAAATCAAAAAGAAATTGGTTAAGCTACGTTGAAGCAATTTTTTGGGTTTTAAAAGACCAAGGCCAAGAATTAACAGGTGCCGACATCCTCATTAAAGGAGATGTTCCCCTTGAGGCTGGCTTAAGTTCGTCAGCTTCTCTTGAAATTAGTTTACTTAAAGGTCTTCTAGTCTTGATAAAAAAGGAATATCCGCCTAAAAAAATTGCTCTTCTAGGACAGAAGGCTGAAAACGAATATGTTGGCGTCCGTTGTGGCCTTATGGATCAATTTATTGCTGTTCTAGCTGAACCAGCCTCCGCCCTCTTTCTTGATTGCGAAACCCTTGATTATCACTTTGTTCCCTTGCGCCTTCAAAAAGAAAACTTAGTATTTTTAGTTTACGATACTCGCGTTCCACGACAATTGGCTGGGTCAAAATATAATGACCGGCGGCTTGAAGCTCAGCTGGCTAGAGAGATTTTGGAAAAAAGAGGCTATCCTTCCCTTAAGACTCTCACTTTAAATCAACTTGAAGCGTGCAAAGAAGAAATTGATCCTGTCCTTTTCCGTCGGGTTAAACATATAATTACTGAAAATCAAAGAGTCCTGCAAGCTCGAGAGGCCTTGGAAAAAGATAATTTTTCCTTTCTCGGAGAACTTCTTTATGCTTCCCATTTAAGTTTAAAAGAAGATTATGAAGTTTCTTGCCCTGAGCTTGATCTTTTTGTCGAAGTTGCTCGAAGCATACCTGATTGTCTAGGAGCAAGACTTGTGGGGGCAGGTTTTGGTGGATCGGCCATCGCTTTGATAAAAGAAGGAGCGGTTAATCAATTGATAAATAAAGCCTTGAAGGAAACATCAAAAAATAATTTCCCTAAACCAGAAGTGTTGGTAGTTTCTGTTGGAACCAAAGCTTTTGCCTATCGACTTTAAATTTGAAAGCCTTTAATAAAATAAAATAAGTTCTCAGCTATGGCTACAAGAAATAAACCCATTAAAAAGGTATGTTGGTTTTTTTTCTCCCTTCTCTTTGGCCTAACTCTTTTTTTTCTGATTAATCTCCTTTACTCCTGGGACAAAAAAAATAAAATCACCATTGTTACTTCTATTTACCCTTTATATGATTTTTGTCAGGCTATTGCCAGTAATTTCTTTGAGATTAAGCTTCTCTTACCTTCAGGAGTAAGTCCGCATCATTGGCAACCACGGTTTTCTGATCTTATTCAACTAGAAAAAGCCTCGGCCTTAATTTATATAGGACCTAATCTAGAACCGTGGATCGCTGATCTGGTTAAGACTCTGAAAAATAAAAATTTAAAATTGATTTCTTTTGAAGATCTCTGTTTTTTAGTCGAGGAAAACAATCAATTTGACCCTCATATTTGGCTTGATTTTCAACTTGATTTAGAAATTATTAATCGATTAACCCAATTCTTCTCTAAGTTAGCTCCTGAAGTCTCAAAGGAAATAGAATTAAAAGCAAGCCAATATAAAGAAAAACTTAGAGAGATAGATTTCTTTTACCAAAAAACGCTCTCCGAGTGCCGCCAGCGAACTATAATTATTGATGGCCATGAGGCCTTTAATTATTTAGCTAGGCGTTATGAGCTAAAAGTCGTTAGTCTTCATGGCCTTAATCCCGAAGCTGACCTGCGGTCATCTCAAGTAAGGAAATTAATAGAGCTCATTGAAAAAGAAAAGATTAAAGCTATTTTTTATGAAGCAGGTCGTAAGCCTCGATTAGCCACCATGCTTAAGGACAAAATTGGAGCCAAGGTTTTGCCTCTCTATCCAGGACATAGTCCAGCCTATGATAATCTAAAGAAAAGGAAGAGCTTTCTTGAGCTAATGATGGAAAATCTCAAAAATCTTAAAGAGGGTTTAGAGTGTGAATAAAACAGAGGAACTTATTACAGTTAAGAATGTCTTTTTTTCTTATGACCAAAAGCCAGTCCTTATAGATATCAACCTTAGCATTTGGGCCGGTGATTTTCTAGCCATTCTTGGTCCTAATGGGGCCGGGAAGACAACCCTAATAAAAATAATTCTTGGTTTACTTCGAGTTCAAAGAGGTCAGGTTATGTTGTTTAATCAGCCAATCGAATCGTTTAAAGATTGGCACAAGCTAGGTTATGTCCCTCAGACTGCTACCTATTTTGATCCGCTTTTTCCAGCCACAGTTCAGGAAGTTATGGCCATGGCCCTTTTTTCCATAAAAAAAGTTTGGATCAAAAGGAAGGCTGAAAAAGAAGCGATGGCAAAATTTTTAGAATTAGTCGGTCTCAAAGGGAAAGAAAAAGTTCCTATAGGCCAACTTTCGACAGGAGAACAGCAAAAAGTTTTTATTGCCCGGGCTCTTATCCATCAACCAAAAGTTTTGATTTTAGATGAGCCCACGACAGGTATTGATGCTGAAACCCAAAGGCAGTTTTATGACCTACTACATCAACTTAATGTTGAAAAAAAAATAACCATAATCATTGTTACCCACGATATTGGTATTGTTAATCGTCATATCACTCGGGTAGCATGCCTTGAAGGCAGGTTAATCTATCATGGTTCTCATGACGACTTCTGCCGCTCTAAAGTTTTTAAAGAAATGGTTGGTCGAGACGACCATGTAATTTCTCATCAACATTAAGCCTGAGAAAAGCATGGACCTACTTTGGCACTACGGATTCGCTCAACGGGCCATCTTTGCTGGCTTAGCTATCGGAATCTCCTCAGCTTTGCTTGGAGTTTTTCTCCTATTACGGCGAGAGGCAATGATTGGTCATGGCTTAGGTCACATTATTTTTGGAGCTATGGCTTTTGCCTTGAGCCTTAAATTAGCTCCTCTTCCTGTAGCCTTAATTGTCGCCATTTTGGCCTCTTTAGGCATAACCAAATTGAAAACTAAAGCCGGCGTTCATAGCGACACTGCTATTGCTATTTTTAGTAGCGTCGGGATGGCGGTAGGGATTCTTTTGGTTACTTTAGTCAATCGTTATGGAATCGATTTATTAAGTTTTCTTTTTGGAGATATTCTCGCTATTGACCGAGAAGAAATGATTCTTGCTTTAATTTTAGCTGGAGGTGTTATCCTTTTTGTTCTTTTTTATTATTATCAGTTACTTTTCCTAACATTTTCCTATGAATCAGCTAAAGCTTTTGGGTTAAAAGTTAACCGACTTGAGAACCTGCTTACTTGGCTGACCGCGGTGACCATTGTCGTCGGGATGAAAATTGTTGGTCTCCTTTTGATGACTTCTCTTTTGGTTATTCCGGCGGCGGCTGGTCTTCAAATGGCTGGAAGCTTTTTAACCAGTTGTCTTTTGGCAGTAACGATCGCTGTTACTTCGGTTGTGATGGGGCTTTGGTTTGCCCTCCTCACTAATTTGCCTGCTTCATCGACGATTGTTCTACTTTCTTTTATTTTCTTTTTAATTTCTTTTATTAAGAGGCGAAGACGCTTTTTTTAATTATTCGCTTCCAGAAAGAATTTGGGTAGCTGTTGTCTCAAAAATATGGTAAGCTTCCTGACCGTAAAGACAAAATATAACCACCTGAGGATAATCGTATTTTTTTAAGAAATCAATAGTTACCGGGAGCATAATTTGGCTACAGCGTTCCATGGGAAAACCAAAAATCCCAGTACTAATCGCTGGAAAAGCGATTGACTTAATTTGATAATCTCGAGCAATGTTTAAACTAGCCAGGGTAGCTGAAGCTAATTTTCTTTCTTCATCGCCTTCACCATAGACTGGGCCAACGGCATGAATGACATATTTCGCTTTAAGTTTACCCCCACTAGTAATTACAGCCTGACCAACTTCAATTGGAGCTAAACGGTCGCATTCTTCTTGGATCGATGGACCACCATAAGTCTTGATAGCTCCAGCTACGCCACCGCCCAATTTAAGATTTTTATTGGCCGCGTTAACTATCGCCTCCACGTCAAGAAGAGCTATATTGCCTTCAACTATACGAAGAATTTTTTCCCCTATTGACCATTCCCTCATTTAGTTCCTCCATTTAGATTATTTTAGCTCCATAAATTTTAGCCATTCTTTCAAGGGCAAAACGATGAAATCGAGGATTAAAGTCAGCCACCCCTTGGCGTAAGACATAAACTTCGTAATCGCGATTTCTTAAATCGCCCACCGTATCCATCACACAAATTGACGTACAAACACCTGCGACAAAAACTTTGTTTATCCTTTTTCTTTTCAAAATGTCTTCCAAATTAGTTTGATAAAAAGCGCTATAACGGGTTTTGGAGACAATGATATCTTTCGGGTTAACAGGTAATTCAGGGATTATTTGGGCCCCTTTTGTTCCTTTAAGGCAATGAGGTTTAAAAAGTTTGAATTCAGGATCGTTTCTCTTATGGGAATCACAAATAAAAATGACTAAGTCACCCTTTTGATGAAAGGCTTCAATTTGTTGAGCCACGAAAGGGATAATCCGGCGGGCCTTTTCGCCGCAAAAAAGAGCTCCATCAGGTTCGAGAAAATCACGGAGCATATCAATAATTAAAAGAGCTCTATTTTCATTTTTAATTTTAGCCATTGATTCCCTCCTTGCCAAGTTCATTAAAAAGGATTTCTTTTAAATTGGCTACTTTTTCTTCCATGGCTGCCAATATTTGATGAGATTCCTCTTTTGCCTTCATGCGGAAATTTTCGTCATGAATGTTAGGCAAATTGATTTTCACGTTATAAAAAGTTCCTTGGGCCGCGGCTAAGTTGGTCATCAACGCGACACCAGCATCAGAAATGGAATTCTTATTGCCTTTGATCAGGACGATTTCGATAAGGTCAAGCAATCGCCGGGTTAATCTTAGGCCTTCAAGGGGAACTAAGGTGGCTTCTTGATAAGCCTTTTCTAATGTTTCTTCTCTAATTTTTATTTGGTCTTCAGTGGTTTTAGGTAATCTTATAGCTTCAATTACCCGATTGAAGGCCTTTGTATCTTCATCAACTAACCGCAGGAATTCATCCTTATATTTTTGAGTCAACAAAGCCACTTCCTTCATTTTTGGCCATTCAGTTTCATACTCTTTGCGGCCATAAGTAAGATTGGCCACCATTGAGGTTAAAGCAGCGGCTAAAGCACCGCAATAGGCAGCAACACTACCTCCTCCTGGCGTTGGGGTCTCCATTGAAATCTCATTAACAAATTGACGAAGCGAAAGATTAAAAAGAAACGGACCTGATTCTTCAACTCGATATTCAATTATTTTCTTCTTAGGGTCAAAGGGAGCCACATCGTTTAAACCAAGGGAGCGGATAGCTATATGGATTAATTCTTCTTCTGGAACTCCAGGTGATTTACCTTGTTTTTCTAAAAAATAGCGACCAGCCATGAGAAGCGCTTCCTTAGGGATCAAGCCAACAACTTCACTTCCAGTCACTCTCAGACCAAGCTGCTCAGCTTCTTTAACTGCCTCTTCAAAAACCAGATGAGGGGGTGAAATTTTATAATTGGTTAGGTTAAGAGAAATTTGAGCACAGCCATAATCTTCAATATACCAACCGACGGCTTTTACAAATTTAAATTTGCCCGGAATCATTATTGGACGACCATCGGCTCCTCTAACGATCTGCCCATTTTCATCTCTTTTAGCTCGGCCAGTTTCTCGTAAATTAAGAGCTATTTCTTGAGCCAATCGTTTGTCTCGGGTATTGAGATTAATGTTATAGGCGATCAAGAATTCTCTAGCTCCAATAACTGTAGCTCCTGTTTTTGGATTAAAAACTGCGGGTCCATAATCCGGAAACCAATCTGGATTTTTTAATTTTTCCGGCAAACCTTCATATTCGCCACTGCGAATATTAGCTAGATTTTTTCTCTCTGGTCGCCTTGCGGCCTCTTCATATAGATAGACTGGAATACCTAGTTCCCGACCAACTCTTTCTCCTAACTCATTGGCCAGTTGAACACATTCTTCCATGGTTACCCCAGAAACGGGCACAAAAGGACAAACATCAGTTGCCCCAATTCGGGGATGTGCCCCTTTGTGTTGGCTCATATCGATTATTTCAGCTGCCTTTTTAATTGCCTTGAAAGCAGCCTCTTTGACTGCTTCTGGTGGACCAACAAAAGTAACAACAGTACGGTTAGTGCTTTCTCCAGGATCGACATCAAGCAATTTAACCCCAGGAGTACTTTCAATCTCTCGACAAATGGCCTGGATTTTTTCCTTATCTCGTCCCTCGCTAAAATTGGGTACACATTCAACTAATTTCATTTTTCATCTCCTTTGGATAGGGTGTAAAGAAGTTGACCTTTATAATCATAAATTTTTATCTGGTTAAATAGTTGTTCATATTCTTCAAAAAAATTAGTGAGACGACGACTATCACCTACAATGACAATTGAAAAAGGGACCATAAGTAGTCTTTGAGAAACTTCAGTTATTCGAGCTGCTTCTAGAGTCAAAATATTTTCCGGCCAACTATTCCAATACTCTTCCTCCATTTTAAGAGCTAAAATCTCTGCGGCTCGGCGGGTCATAACCTCAATTGGTTCGAGCCCAAGGGGAAAACTCTCTAGAAGGAAAGATTTGGCTTGTTCAATTTCAGCTGCGGGAAGCTTTTCTTTAATTAAACGGTTTAATTCTTGATCGATTTCTTTAAGAACGGCCAAAAGGGATTCGGGTGGTGATTTAATCTGAATTAAAAAAAGCCACCCTAGCTGAAGCAATTCAATTTTGCTGAAAGCAATATAGGCCAATTGACGGGTTTCGCGAAGATTCATAAATAGACGACTATGCGGACTACCGCCAAAAACTTGATTTAGAACCAAAAGAGGAAAAATATCATTGAAAGAGCGACTGGCAACCACATTGCCCATAGTAATAGTAACTTCCTTAGATCGAGGCAAATCAATAAAGCCCAAAATTCTTTCCGATAGGGGCATAAGGGTAGGCCAAGCAGGCCGACGAGGTTCTTCTCCTTTCCAAATGTTGAAGTAATGACTGATCAATTTCGATGCCTCACTTAAAGTAATGTTTCCACCAACCACAAGAAGGGCATTTTCAGGTCGATAATGGCGATTATAAAAATCTTGAATATCACGACGGCTAATTAACCGGATGGACTCCTCATTAAAAAGGCTTTTTTCATAGGGATGACCTTTTAGAAGCCATCGAAGCAACTGACGTTCAGCTAAAACTTCAGACTGACCACGTTTTTCGGCTAAATCATAAAATAGCGTTCGGCGAACAGCCTCAAGTTCGTTGGATGCAAAAGCCGGCTGAAGAATAATTTGACTCAAAAGGGAGAGAGCCTCGTTAAGATATTCTTTTAAAAAGATGAAGGAGAAAAGAGTCCGATCACAAGAAACGAGAATTTCTAGTTGACCCCCAATTGATTCGATTTTTTCTTCTATAGTGGAAGCTGAAAGTAAAGTTGTTCCTCGGCTCATCAATCGAGCCGTGACTGTTGCTAAGCCAGGAAGACTCTCAGGGGAAAAGCTTTCTCCGATCATCAAGATTAATTGGAGACTTATAAATGGAGAATTTCGACGTGAAATTACCGCAATCTTCAACCCATTGGTGAGAGTAACTGTTTCTAATCTGGGCAAGCGCCATTCTTTGATTGGTTCTGGATAGGGGGGTAATCGCCGAAATTTCTCTTGGGCTTCAATTGAGGAAAACCAAAGAAACAGAATTCCAATCCAGGCCAACTTTTTAATCATCTGATTCTAATTTTAAGAATAGCTAAATTTTCATTTGTAAAGTAGCGATTGGCCAGGCCAACAATTTCGCTAGCAGCTACCTTTAGAGGCCTTTCGAGGTGTTTAGCTATATCTTCTAGAGAGGGATAACGAAAATACATTTCGGCTAAAAAAAGAGCTCGTCCGGCGGTCGTTTCGAGACTTTGATTAAGGTCAGCTCGGTATTTATTGCGAGCGATCTCAAGTTCTTCAGCAGAAACAAGAGTTGACTTTAGACGCGAAATCTCTGCTTCAATGGCTTTGAGGCTTCTTTCAATCATGACTTCATTATTAGCTACAGCAAAAAGACGCAAAAAAGCTGAATTCACTTTGCTTTCAAGACCTCCATCAATCCTGACAACTAATTTTTCTCTTCGAAGAAGCCGACGTTGTAACCAGCTGGTTTTGCCTCGAATTAGCAAATATTCGATGATTTTAAAAACAGGAAAATCCTCCGATGTCATTGGAGCTACCCGATAAGCTAAATGAAAAGCTGGCGCTGGGACCAAGGGATCAACATAAATTTTAAAAATAGGGCCATCAAAATTTTCTAAAATTTCAGACTGAGCAGGTATAGTTTTTCCTTTCGGAATTGACTCAAAATATTTTTCAATTAATTCTCTGGCTCGTCTTCGATTGAAATCACCAATCAAGCAAAGAACAGCATTATTTGGGACATAATAATTTTTATAAAACTCTCGGACATCATCGACTGTTAACGAGACAACGTCCTCTTCGGTACCGAGAACTGGGTGAGAAAGAGAGAAATTACGATAAAGGAGTTGATCAAAGATAATAAAACTATCGAGAAAAGGTTCCCGAAGTCGTCTTTGGACAAGCTCATCAAGGACTGCAATTTTAGACCTATCTATGTGTTCTTCAGAAATATTTAAACTTAGCATTCGATCCGATTCCAACCAAAGAACAAGAGGAAGTTGATGGGATGGAACGGTTTGATAGAAAATGGTCAAATCCTCACTTAGTTTAGCCTCAGATCGTCCGCCAACTCGGCTGATGTAACTAAAGTGCTGCATTGGACCAACATTCATTGACCCTTGAAACATTAAATTTTCAAGAAGAAAAGCCAGGCCAGTTTGACCAGGTTTTTCTTGGCTTGAGCCTACTTTATAAGCAACAGCAATAGTAATGACGGGCAAAGTATCATCTTCGGCCATAATAACACCTAAACCATTTTTCAAATGGTAATAAACAAAAGGAAAAGGATTGGTGACTAATTTTTCCTCGGTTTGAGCCCTTATCAGAAACGAATCTCCCAAGATTACAGTGAGGATAAAAACCAAAATAATTTTTTTAAGAATCAATCTTTCCTTCATTTACGCCATAAATTATCATATTTTTCTAAAAAAAAGAAAACAACCCGCTATTTTGAATTGGTTCCTTGTAGAAAAGGGTGTTTAATAAGTGATTCTGACTGATTGAAAAAGGAAAGGCGATGTGCTAAAGTCTTTCGCTCACCTGACTTCGACTTAAGGAGTTAAGTCAGGAGTAAAAAGTCATCAGAAAGGAGAAGAAAATAATGGCTATGAAGCCAAAATATGAGGTCAAAGATATTAATCTAGCTTCTTCAGGCGAAAAAAAAATTGAGTGGGCTGCCCGATTTATGCCTGTAGTCTGTTTCCTAAGAAAAAAATTTAGTCAAGAGAAACCCCTTAAGGGCATTAGGATTGCTGCCTGCCTTCATGTTACTAGTGAAACAGCCAATTTAATGTTAGCCCTTAAAGCGGCTGGGGCTGAATTGGCCCTAACAGCTTCCAATCCCTTAAGTACTCAGGATGAGGTAGCTGCTGCTTTGGTTAAAAATCATGAAATCTCAGTTTTTGCTTATAAGGGAGAGGACAATAGAAC
>JAOAFQ010000062.1 GCA_026416195.1 Candidatus Aminicenantota bacterium
GCTCTTAATTGATACCCAGGGAGAAGTCATTGGTCAAGTCAATGGCTTGGCTGTCTATCAATTGGGTGAATTTGCCTTTGGAAAACCCACTCGAATTACCGCAAGAACAGCTGTCGGCCGAGGTGGAGTAATTAATATCGAAAGAGAAGCAGCTTTGGGAGGAGCGGTGTATAACAAGGGAGTCCTCATTCTTTCCGGTTACTTAATGGGCAAATACGCTCAAGATAAACCTTTTTCCTTAACAGCCACAATTACCTTTGAACAATCCTATACTGGGGTCGATGGCGACAGTGCTTCGTCGACCGAGGTTTACGCTATCCTCTCCTCTCTGGCCAAACTGCCCATAAGACAAGATATTGCGGTTACTGGCTCTTTAAATCAAAAGGGAGAAATTCAGCCCATTGGGGGAGTCAATGAAAAAATAGAGGGCTTTTTTGACGTCTGCCGAGCTAAAGGTCTGACTGGAACCCAGGGAGTCATCATTCCCCATCAAAATGTCCAAAATCTAATGTTAAGACGAGATGTGGTTGAAGCTGTGGAAAAGGGAATTTTCCATATTTATGCCATTAAAACGATTGACGAGGGCATCGAAATTTTAACTGGCATCGAGGCTGGCCAGATGAAAGAGGATGGCACCTTCGAAGAAGGGACAGTCAATTATCTAGTCGATCAAGAGCTCCGACGTTTGGCAAAAAGCTGGCGAGCCTTTGCTGGCGAAAAAGACTCTTAAAAAATACGGAAATTGAGTCCAACTGTAACGTTCAAATCACCTAAATGGAAATCAATTTGATCAATACTAACGACTGGTCGATGATACCTGGCCTCAGCTTGAAGGGAAAACTTCTCGCTTAAGAAAAGTTCAAGACCGGCGCCAAAATTAAAACTAGCCTTTCTTTTTTCAGCCAAATCTTGAAAATTAATTCCATAATAGCCATAACCCAAGCTTAAATAGGGATGAAGAATTAGGCAAGGAAAATAAGACTTGGCGGCCACCCCCAAATAAGAGAGCTCAACTTTCCGGTTTTGCCAGGAATGGCCAATTTCCTTAAGGTTTAAGTGGTGGGCCACTTGGAAATACTGAGCTTCGAGGCCTAAAAATAAAACTTTAATCCCAGCCCTGGCTCCATAAACCCAGCGAGTATCGATATTAAATTGAAGCTGGCGATAATCTGGCTTCTGCCAGGATTGGCCAACTAAAAAACCAAAGGTTAGACCAGCTTTGAGGGGAAGGAGTAAATTCAAATATAAAAGACAGAAAAGGAAAAAAAGCCTAATTTTTCTTTTTTGGCTCACCCTCTTCCTCCCTTCAGAAATTTTTCCCCAGGAAAAATCGACCTTTTAATTTAATCTTGGTTTGGCGACAATTTCCAGAACCCTTAAGTCGAAGAAGGTATGACTATAACTCGGCTTGAGAATTAAGGCTGTGTCTGCTCCTTGGCCAGTTCCGCCAATAGCGAGGCAAGGTTCACTTGTTCGGATTAAGCCAGCATCAGCCGCCATCAAAGAAATTTCAATTGCTACTTTAACCCCTTCACCGAAAACCCTCAAGGTATAAGCCATGATTTCATCCAGCTCATAAGTTCCGAGTTTTTTGCGAACAGCCCGGCCAACTCCGCCAAAAGCATGCTGAGCAGTCAGTACTTGAGCACCAGAAGCTTCAATAATTTTCCGATAAGAAGGTCTGAATTCTTGGTAATCAGGCCTAAGATACCCAGAACAGTGGGTAACCACAACTATCTTCATTCCTATTCCTTTAAAATAGTCCACCGCGAGAGCTCCAGTTTTGCCTGAAGTCGAAGCGACTACAGCCTGGCGTAGATTCAATTCCTGAGCTCGAGCTAAAGCTATCTCTAAGGTCTTCTTGGTATTCTGTGGTCCTGGTCGCGGGAAATAAAGACAGGTTCCAATAATTGCTTTCTCTTGGACTTTCTTTTTATTATTCATGATAGCCCTCTCTCATTTGGCTTAATTGTCTTTGGCTCTCATCATCGAGTCAAGCCGATTTTCTTTCTGAGTAAACTTTTTTATGATTCTTTCGTTTAAATCAGGTAAAATTAAACTATCATGGCTGTCTCGATTGAAGAATCAGTCTTGATTGCTCTTCGCTCTCTTTGGGCCAATAAGCTCCGCTCTTTCCTGACCCTTTTGGGAATTATTATAGGCGTTTTAACAATTATTAGTGTGGTTTCAGTCATCCAAGGTTTAAATAATTTCGTGGCCACAAAAATGAGCTTCTATGGAGCTAATGATTTTGCGGTAAGTAAGTTCTCGCTCATAGGCGGTTCGCTTAAACAATATCGAGAACAATTAAAAAGAAAAAACCTCACCCTTGAGGAAATGAAAGTTATCCGGGAAAAATGTCGTCAGTGTGAGCTTGTCGGCGCCAGTGTCCAAACTTCGAGGACAGTTAAATTTCGAAATAAATCTTTAAAAAATACTGAAATAAGAGGAGAAACCGCCGTTGATCACTTGATTGGGTCAGTTCTTGAACTGGAGAGAGGCCGCTTCTTTTTGCCTCATGAAGAAAATAACTCTCGCTTTGTCGCTATCATTGGCTGGGATCTGGTTGAAAACCTTTTTGGCGATATTGACCCATTAGGTAAAAGCATCAAAATTGGCCCTTATGATTTTCGGATCATTGGCGTAGCAAAAAAAAGAGGCAAACTTTTAGGAATGAGTCAAGATAATTTTGTTCGAATTCCTATCACTACCTTTCAAAAAATCTATGGAGCTCATCGCTCCATCGACATCAATGTTCACACGACTTCAGCCTCCCAAATGGCTCTTGCCCAAGAAGAAGTTCGAACTATTCTTCGTTCCCTAAGACACAAAACTTTTAAGGAGCCTGATGATTTTTCTATTAACACTTCTGATACTTTTCTTAATTTTTATCGTTCGGCTACTTCGAGCATCTATTTAGCTATGATCGCCATTGCCTCGATCGCTCTTCTCGTTGGCGGCATTGTCGTCATGAATATCATGTTGGTTTCAGTTACAGAAAGAATTAATGAAATTGGAATTCGCCTGGCTGTCGGTGCAAGAAGAAAGGATATTCTCTTTCAGTTTCTAATTGAAGCCGCTGTTCTTTCAGGAATAGGCGGACTCATCGGTATTCTTTTCGGTATAATTGTGGCTCAAGTTTTCTCTGCGGCTACTTCAATGCCGACAAAAATTGAACCAGTTTCGGTTATCTTAGCTATTTTTATCTCCACTGGCACAGGTCTTTTCTTTGGTCTTTATCCGGCGAATAAAGCTGCTCGGTTAAATCCCATCGAGGCTCTGAGGTCGGAACTATGAAATTAGCCCTTTATAAAGAAATCATTCAAATGGCCTTAGATTCTTTGCGCTCGAATAAACTCCGTTCTTTTCTGACTGTCCTTGGTATTACCATAGGGGTAAGCACTGTCATTGGCATGGTCTCGATTATTCAAGGTTTAAACCGAACCTTTCTCCAAGAACTCGAATCAGTCGGTTCGGATATCATTATCGTAGCTAAATATGAACCAGGCATCTTTCGAGTTGGCCGCGGAGAAGAAGAAATAAGAAGAAGAAAAAATTTGACCTTTGAGGATGCTCAAGCCATTGAGGAAGAATGTCCATCGATTAGAGCGGTTGCAGTTAATCTTATGGTTGACCCATCACGGGATTTCCCGGTTAAATATCAAAACCGGCAAAGCGAAGAAACTCTCATCTTGGGAATGAACGACAGATTTCCTGAAGTTCTCTCTGTTTATCGACCTAAAAAAGGTCGTTTTATCATCGCGTCGGATATTCTTCATTCAAGTTCAGTCTGTGTTTTGGGCTTTGATGTCGCGGAAACTCTCTTTCCCCATCAGGAACCCTTAGGAAAGGAAATTAGGATAGGCCCGGAAAAGTTTCGGGTCGTCGGTGTTCTTGAAAGAAGGGGAAGTATTTTTGGCCAGAGTCGGGACAATTTTGTTGGCCTGCCTATCTCCACTCTAATGAAATATTTTCCTTATGACCTAAACAATTTAGAGATAATTGCAGTGCCGCGAAGCCATGAACTTCTGCCTGAGGCGATAGAGGAAATTACCTCTCTTTTGCGGCGACGGCGCAAAGTTGGCTTTGGCCAACCTAATGACTTTGCTGTTTATACTCAGGAAGCTATTATCAATCTTTATAACCAAATTACTGGCGCTGCCTATCTCGTTATGATTGTAATTTCCTCCATTGGATTGCTAGTAGGGGGCATTGGGGTCATGAATATTATGTTAGTGGCAGCTAAAGAAAGAACGAGAGAAATCGGCATAAGAAAAGCTATTGGCGCCAGGCCTCGCGATATCTCCCGTCAATTCCTAATTGAATCAGTGGTGCTCACTCTTTTCGGGGGATTAATGGGACTTCTCTTGGGGTCACTCATTGCCCTGATAGTTAAAGCTATAACTCCTTTACCAGCTTCGATCACCCTCTGGTCAGTGCTTCTCGGGGTTGGGGTTTCGATTGGCGTTGGTCTCTTTTTTGGCCTTTGGCCAGCAAGAAAGGCTGCTCTTCTCGACCCTATTATTTGCCTTCGTTATGAATGAGCCGATAAAGCCTCAAAAATTCTAGCCTTTACTTCTTTGACCACTTCCTCCAGCGGCTGCTTTCCTGGCAGAGCTATTTCAACGAGAGAATCGCTACCGCCACCTCGACCTTCAAAGACCTCTCTAAGCCACGGTAGCCATTGCCTCAAATCCACGGGAATACTCTCAGAGCGGGCTAAGAGGAGATGATCTCTTCCTTCCCCTTTAACTCCAAAGATGACTAAAAAATGACCGCTATGAATAATCTTTAAACCCAGCTGTTTGGCTTCTTCGAGGCTGCGATCGAAGTAAGTTCGGTCAATGACTGATTCTTGGGCTTCAGCCATTAATTTGGCAGCTTCATATTGATTTAATTCTTCTCGCAACTTGAGACATTTCTTTCTCCAGGCTTTACTTTCACTTTGAAGCTTGTTGACAGTAACTTGGAGTTGATCAATAGACGTTCCTAAAGAACTGGCCAATTGGGTTAAAATTTGTTCTTTTTTCTGATAATCTTTTAAAACTCGCCAACCACAAATAAAAAAAAGCCGAACATGTTGCCTAATCTTTTCTTCACCAATTATTTTTATAAGACCAATTTCGCCTGTTTGCTTGACATGAGTGCCTCCACAGGCAGAATAATCAAACTCATCAATTTCTACTACCCGAATCAAACCACTTTTAACTGGCTTTTTGCGGAAGGGAATTCGATCGATTTCCTCTTCCTCGACTTCATAAATTTTAATGGGTCTATTAGCAAAAATGATTTCGGCTGCCCTGGTTTCGATTCTCTTCTTGTCGGCCTCGGAAAGCTGGCCGATACTCAGCTCGATGGAGGCCACCTCTTCGCCCAAATTAAAGGAGAGAGTCTCGGCTCCTAATATCTCCCAGCAAACCTGAGAAAGGAGATGTTGGCCGGTATGCTGTTGCATGTGATCGTATCGTCTGACCCAATCAATTTTTCCTTTGACCTTTTCTGCTTTAATTTCTCTTTCAAGAAGATGAAAAATTCTGCCTTCTGCTTCAATAACCTCAATCACTTTAACCCCATCAATCTCCCCGTAATCACTAGGCTGCCCACCACCTTCTGGATAAAAGCAGGTAGCTTCAAGAATTAAAGCCGGCCGACCTTTATACTCGGTTAAGGCTAAAACTCGACTTTCAAATTCCTGTTGGTAACAGTCATAATAATAAAGGCGTTTCGTCTCAACTTCTTTTAGCCTAACCAAATTATTTAGTTTTTCCATATATTTTATCCTTAAGAAGATATTTAAATATAAAGTTGAAACTCCTAAAATAATGAAAAAATGATTCTTTCAGGAGGACTGACAATTATCTTTTTCTTCGAGTAAATTTAAAATTTTCGCAGTTAACTTAAAATGTTTCTTGGCTACTTTATTTAAAATGTCCTGACCAAAGCGACTGACGAGCTCAAAGCCAATTTTTTCAGCTAAGGGTGAAGAGCCCTTAGGTAATTCCAAGCCCACTTCTTGGCTCAATTTCTCCAGACGATTTAAAAACTCGGCACGGGCTAAGATGGAGGCAGCCGCGACAGCGACATCCTCCTCTGCTTTAACCCGCTGAATTAATTCTACCTTTTGACCTAATTTCATCAAGGCTTGGCGGATATAAAACTCGTCACCAAATTGATCCGTGATGACTAAGGAACACGGTACTTGAGACAAAAGGTCTTCAATGACCCGGGCGTGAGCCCAAGCCAGCAAGCGATTTAAATTACGCATGCGCTCATAGAGCTCATTATAGCGAGCTGGACCGATAGTCACAGTTGCTTGAACATAACCTTTCTTGATAATTGAGGCTAATTCTTTAACCTTCTGGTCACTGATTCTTTTTGAATCTCGAACTCCAAGTTCGCGCAATACCTCGTCTTGACCCTCAGGCAAATAGATCCCTGCCACGACTAATGGTCCAAAATAATCTCCTTTTCCAGATTCATCAGTTCCAATCCGGCCTGAAACCTGTGGGAAAAGATCTTTTTGAATCACTAATGTCTAACGAAGCAAATGACGTTTTTTGGCTTCTTTAATCAAATCGTCTCTGAACTTAGGATGGGCGATATTAATTAGAGCTTTGGTTCTTTCCTGGAGATTTTTGCCATAAAGATAAGCGACGCCATATTCAGTAACCACATAACGAACATCAGCGCGAGTCGTTACAACTCCAGCTCCCTGCTTTAGATAAGGCACGATTCGGGAGAGCTCGCCATTTTTAGCGGTTGAAGGCAGAGCTATTATTGGCTTACCACCTTTAGAATGAGCCGCCCCTCGAATGAAATCGACCTGTCCACCAAAGCCACTGTAAATATAGGTCCCAATTGAGTCGGAGCAAACCTGACCCGTAATATCGACTTCGATGGCCGAATTGATAGCCACCATCTTTTCGTTCTGGGCGACAATAAAAGGATGATTGGTATAATCGGTTGGATGGGCCTCAAAAATAGGATTATTATCCACAAAATCATACAATTTCTTGGAGCCAAGAACAAAGGTCATAATCACTTTATGAGGGTGGAGGGTTTTCTTTGAACCGGTAATAATGCCAGTTTCAATTGCCTCCATAACCCCGTCAGAAACCATCTCGGTATGAATACCTAGCTCTCGTTTATTTTTTAGAGCCGCTAAAACAGCGTCCGGTATTCCCCCGATGCCCAACTGTAAAGTGCAACCATCCTCAATTAAATCAGCAATATATTGACCAATTTTCAATTCCACCTCAGTCATGGGCATTCTTTCAAGCTGAGGCAGAGGTTCACTTATTTCAACAATTTTATGCACTCGAGAAACATGAATAAAGGAATCACCTAGAACTCGAGGCATTTGGTCATTAACTTGAGCAATCACAATTTTAGCTTTTTCGGCCGCTGCTTTTGAGGCGAGCACTTCCACCCCGAAACTCATGAAACCATGTTCATCTGGGGGGGAGAGATGAAGCATGGCCACATCAATGGGCATCTGACCAGAATAGAAA
>JAOAFQ010000135.1 GCA_026416195.1 Candidatus Aminicenantota bacterium
GCTTGCAAGTAACACTGTAGCTGAATATGTTTTGGCAATTAATTCCCGCGAAAGATATAGTGTTCTCTTCTCTCTTCCATTCTGAAATTAAGTTTTTGTCCCTTCGTTACTGTCTTTTACCCAAATTAATAGGAAAGGCAAAAATAATTTTTATGATATTAAAAAATTATACTTGACGAACAGATATCAGTGGTAAAGTCTTCCACTATTAAGTTAACCATTTTCGCTTTCAAATTTTAATTTCAACTTTTTTAGTCAGGACTTCAGTGGAAGAGACGGCGAGGCGGCCAGAAAAGCCAGGTTGCTGGCCACCAACCGAAATGACAAGAGGGCCTGGCTCTATGACCGGGTTTCCCTTGGCGTCATAAGTCATCATGTCTTTTGGCCTTACCGTCAGAGTGACCTTTTGCTTCTCGCCAGCTCTGAGAAAAATACGGCGATAGGAGGCAAGCCAGCGGATTGGATTTACCTGGGAGGTCGACTCAGGCCGGCTAAGATAAACCTGGCTCACTTCTTCGCCATCGCGGCGACCAGTGTTCTTGACCTCTACCGAGATAGTCAGCTCATCCCCAGGTTTGATAGTTTTAGGCACTGAAAGCCTTGAATAGCTGAACCGGGTATAACTCAGGCCATAGCCAAAGGGAAAAAGCGGTTCTTTTTTAAAGTAGCGATAAGTGCGGCCGGACAGGCGATAATCAGAAAAATCGGGAAGATCAGCGGCCGATTTATAAAAAGTGACAGGCAAGCGACCGGCTGGGTTATAATCGCCAAAGATAACATCGGCAATCGCTTGGCCGGCGGCTTGGCCAGGATACCAAGCTTCGACGATGGCCGGGACAAGCTCCACCGCTCGGTTGATAGCCACGGCGCTACCATTTAAAAGAACAAGGACTAAAGGCTTTCCAGAGGAAGCCTTGGCTACCTCTTCAAGTAACTTTTCTTGATTGGCTGGAAGGTCAAGGCTCAAGCGGTCGCCTCCCTTAAATCCAGGAACAGGGACTTCCATTTCCTCGCCTTCAAGACGGGGAGATAGCCCCAAAAAAAGCACGACAGCTTCAGCTTTTCGGGCGGCATCGACTGCCCTTCCCATCTCGTCTGGCGCTGGCCTCTTCCAGAGAAGATGCATGCGAGCTGCTCGCGCCCGATGACTAAATTCAATTTTGAGCGACGCTGGCTTTCCCTTCTCTAAGTGGATTTTTTTATAAATTTTATGAATCTCATGGGTTCCATCATAGGTAGCAATTAGCTCTCCATCAAGATATATTCTGAAGGTGTTAAATCCTTCCCCCCCGATATAGTAATCACCTGTTTCCGGTGGAACAAGATAGCCAGTCCAGCGAATGCTGAAATTATCATCATCGAGGGATGGAAAAGGAGCTTCATCCCACCAATTAAAATCGACGAGCGGGTCAATTCGCTCGGCTATTGGCCTTCCTTTAAATTCCCGGTTGTTAAAATATTCCCCTTTAAGGCCATTTTCTTTCGCCTCAAGCGATGGCTTAAGATATTCAGAGGGGATAAGGGTGAGACGAGGAATTCCCTCGGCCCAATCTGTCCCAGGCTCGTAGATGATTTCAGTCGATGACCCGAGCTTTTCTTTTATTCCTCGAAGTGGGGTGACTGGGTCAGCTGGGAAACCGTAATAATTGCCCAGTAAGACTTCAACGTCGTCCGCATTAGGACCAATCACCGCTATGGATTTAATGGCTTTGGAGAGAGGTAGAACGTTATTTCGGTTCTGTAGAAGGACAATGGATTTTCTGGCGGCTTCGAGAGCGAGCGCTCGGTGTTGAGGCGAATCGACAACAGAATAGGGAATTTTGGTATAAGGAACCATTTCTTCTGGATCAAACATGCCCAGGCGGAAACGAGCGATGAAAAGCCTCTTTACAGCTAAATCAATTGTAGCCTCATCCACCAAACCTTTTCTCACAGCTTCACGCAAAGCTGAATAAGCTCGGCCACAATTGAGGTCGGTTCCGGCTCGAAGGGCCATGGCCGCCGCTTCAGCCAGAGTTGGAACAAGCTTATGCGTAGCATAAATATCATGAATGGCATCGCAGTCAGAAACAACATAGCCTTCAAAACCCCACTCCCGGCGCAAAATATCGTTTAGAAGAAAGGGGCTGCCGCAGCAAGGCAGGTTTAGGAGTCGGTTATAGGCGCACATGACCGAAAAGGCCCGGCCTTCGCGCACGGCCATTTCAAAATGCGGCAGGTAGCTTGAGCGAAGGGTGGGAAAATCAACGATAGCGTCAAAGGTATGGCGGTCAGGCTCAGGGCCGCTATGAACGGCATAATGTTTAGCTGTGGCGATTACTTTGAAATATTTCGGATGGTCACCTTGAAGTCCCCGGATAAAGCTAACGGCCATGGTGCCAGTCAAGTATGGGTCCTCGCCATAGGTTTCCATGCCTCGGCCCCAGCGCGGGTCACGAAAGAGGTTGATATTGGGTGACCAGAAGGTCAAGCCTTGATAGAGGCCCCGTTTGCCGCGGCGGACATATTCATGATGCTTAGCCCGAGCTTCATCGGCAATGGCTGTAGCAACTCGGAACATGAGGTCTGTGTCCCAAGTTGCCGCCAGCCCTATGGCCTGAGGGAAAACTGTCGCTAAGCCAGCTCGCGCTACCCCATGCAGGCATTCATTCCACCAGTTATATTGAGGAATGCCTAAACGAGGTATGGCCGGCGCCTCATTCATCAACTGGCTGATTTTTTCTTCAAGTGTTAAGCGTTTAACCACATCTTCTGCCCGCCTCTCTACAGAAAGCTCGGGATTCATAAAAGGTAGGGTTGCAGCCTTCTTTTTATTTTGATCAATTTGGACCCAAGAATTTTTATTTCCAGCTTCGATAAAAATACAAAGGCAACAAATAATAAGCAGATCAAGAAAGGTTATAACAATAAATTGCGACCGAAGTAAAAATTTCTTGTTTCTCATTTCTTTCCTCCATAGAAAGTTATAATCCTAACCGTTAATTGGATTTAATTTATTAAAAATTTCGATTTAAAACAAATTTAAACTTATATATTCAATTTTTTAGATTTTCTTAATAATATTAATTTTGATAAGCAAAAAAGAACCGTCTTTGGAAATAAAAAGGTTGGCTTATAAATTTTGGGATGGAAAATGTGCATTTTGCGGCAAATTTCTAATAGAGACTCATCATATAATTCCAATCAAAGACAATCCATAGCTAATTGACGATCCCAATAATTTAATATTATTACGCCCTGACCACCATACTTTAACTCACAAAACAAAAGAAGGAGGTCAGGATATTTCGATGAAGAAGACAATTTTATCGGGGGAATGTTTGCTAACTATTGGGCTTCAGTTAGGAATCAAGAATGGAGTATTGAAAATAGATCAGATTTTTAAAGGTACGCCATAATTTTAATGATATTTTCGTTAAGTTCAAAAAAGCACAACATTTGAGTATTACAGGTGTATTCTTCTCTCATTCCCTTAAAATCGAAGCAAAAGAAGACTGCCTCATATTACCAGGCAACAATAAATTTATAGATTGTGAATCTATGAATAACGAAATTGCTTTTCAAGTTACAGGAAATAAATTTTACGCCACTGTCACTTTCTAATTATCGCCTTTCCTGAACAACAGCATAATGCCTGTCTCTTATACACATCTCCGAGCCC
>JAOAFQ010000227.1 GCA_026416195.1 Candidatus Aminicenantota bacterium
TCCCACTGACATGCGCTATATCTGTTATTTTGCTGGACGCCGAGTGGTTTTAGATAATTCTGTTCATTCTTATCTTGATTTTCATCTCCCGCGGCCAAAAATAAGGGAAAGAGTCGCCGATATTGATCGTTTCTTTCATGATCCCCAAAAAAATGTTGATGTTCTCTTTAAATACAATGTGAGTTATATCTGGGTCGATAGAGATCGAGGCTTAAAAAACTTAGCTCAAAACGATCCTTTTCCCGCTTCGGAAGAAATTATTTTAAGGCCCCCTCCAAATTATTTAAATCCAAACCTTAAAATACATCTTCGTCCCGTTTTCGCTAATCAAGAACACTTAATTTATGAAATTATTTTAAAATAATTCTTTAAATCTCACGAATTATAATATGTAATGATTTTTTGAAGAAGTTGGGTAGTAGAAAGGCCAGGCAGATAAGGAATAAGGATCACGCGACCACCTGACTCTTCAACTTCTTTTCGACCAACAACTTGATCGGGCGGCCAATCGCCACCTTTAACTAAGATATCCGGCCGAAGAAGGGAGATTATTTTCTGAGGGGTATCCTGGGAAAATGCAGTAAGAACATCAATATCTTCAATTGCAGCCAGAATTTCCAGCCTTTCTTTAAGGGGAAAAACTGGCCTCTTGGGGCCTTTCAAGCGCCGAAGCGAGGCATCGGAGTTAACGGCAACAATCAGAATATCGCCAAGTTCTTTCGCTTTCTTAAACAACCAGATATGCCCAG
Source organism: Candidatus Aminicenantota bacterium (assembly GCA_026416195.1). Lineage (GTDB taxonomy): Bacteria > Acidobacteriota > Aminicenantia > Aminicenantales > CALLJL01 > CALLJL01. The sequence continues at coordinate 750 of JAOAFQ010000227.1, forward strand.
CATGAAGTAAATCAAAACAGCCATTAGTAAAAACTACCTTTTTCCCTTGGTGGCGCCATTTTTCCCGAAGTTCCTTCAATTTTTTCCAATCAAGAATAATTCTGGCCCCTTGTCTCTTTTTGATCATTCGTCTCGGCCTTTCAATTGATTTAAATCCATGCTACTTAAATTCATTCCTTTCCCTAAAAAACTTTCGAGGATCAACCTGACCAAGACCAAGTCCTATGCTAACTGATTATTTTTTATCATCTTTTCCGGAGGCTTAAGTTTAATGTTTGGGGTTGTTTCCCAAGTATGGCAAAGGCGAGTAATCCCCTCATCTCTATAAGTCGATGTCACTAAAAAACTATAAAGGTTCCGGTGATAATCATAGGGATATCCGTCGCGTTTATGGGTAGCTACATCCAAGTAATATGTTCCATTTATCAAATTTAGCTTGTCAATTCGACAGATAACCTTACCCTCACCCTCAATTGAAATCGGCGTGTAATCCTCAAGATGGGTATTAGTTCCGTAAACATAAAGCCCTTGAGAATTAAAAATTCCAATGCCGAAAACAAAATCTTCAATCCGGGAATAAGCTACGACTTCCATCTCAATAATCATGCCTTCATCAGGCGAAAAAACATGCTTGGCCTGCCCCTGAAGATTCTTTAAAGTGACCCGAGTAATCTCAATTTCCCTCTTACCCCAACGTTTCTCTCGACGTTCATCTTCTTTGGCTTCTACTTCTCTGTCTTTTTCTGATCTTTCAAAGGTCTCCTTTTCTTGTCTCATCTCTTCAGGCCTCACTTCAATAAATACCTCTTTCCTCTCATCTTTAATTTCGACCTCTGGTTCTTCCTTGCTTCTTATTTCAACCTGGCGTCGCAGTTCAGCCTGGCGTCGCTCAAATTCGCGCTCTTGTCTTTCGACTACATCTTGAAGATAGGCATCAACTACTCGACTTGGATCACCTATCGTCATGATTTTTCCAGCTTTAAGCCAAGCTACCCGGTCACATATTTTTTTCACCGTGGCTAGGTCATGACTAACAAAAAGAATGGTTTTTCGGCGACGACGAAAATCGTCAATTCTATCGAGACACTTGGGGACAAAGGCGGCATCCCCCACAGCCAGGACCTCATCAACTAGAAGAATATCCGGATTGACATTTATGGCGATGGAAAAGCCAAGTCTCATATACATGCCAGAAGAATAGGTTTTTACAGGCGCATCAATAAAATCCTCAAGCTCAGCAAAACGAACAATTTCGTTAAATTTGTCCTGAATTTCTTTCTTACTCAATCCAAGCATAATGCCGTTAATAAAAATATTTTCACGACCTGAAATTTCAGGATGAAAGCCAGCTCCAAGTTCTATGAGAGCCGAAATTTTTCCATCAGTTTTGACTGAGCCAGAAGTAGGTTTAGTAATTCCCGCTATTATTTTTAGCAAGGTACTTTTGCCTGAGCCATTTTCGCCAATGATCCCAAAAGTTTCTCCTTTTCTAACTTGAAAACTAACCCCATCGAGGGCCGTCACAAGTTCATCTGGCTTTAAAGCTCTGAATAAATCGCCTTTAAGCAGAGCACTTTTGAAAGTTTGGAAACGATGACGGGCTGAATATTTTTGATATATTCTGGTTACGTTATTGACTTCAATGGCATACAACTTTACACCTCCTCGGGGAAAGAATCCCTGAGTCGGTCAAAAACATAATATCCAATAAAAAATAAAATTAAAGCCACCACAAAAGTAACACTAAGCTTTTTCCAAGGAAGAAGCCGGCCGTAAAAAACGCTGTATTGATAGCCCTGCATTATATGAGTCATCGGATTAAGATTAAGGAAAACCTTAAGAGCCTTTGATTTAGCAATAGTTTCAAAGGTCATCGGATAAACAATCGGCGTCGCAAAAAACCAGAAGGTGAGGAGATTGGCCAGGATATCTTTTATATCCCGAAAATGAACTGTTAAGGATGAAATAAGCAGGCCAAAACCCAAAGTAAAAACATACTGAACAAAGATAACTAGAGGCAAGAAAAAAAGATATAAAGTAAAGGGTTTACCAAAGATGAGAACAAAAAAAAGCAAAATAGGTAAACCAAAAATGAAATGAACGAAATTACTAGTTACCACGACAATAGGCAAAACTTCAGCCGGGAAAAGAATTTTTTTTATTAAATTGCCATGAATCATGAGCACATTAGCTGATTCAAGGGAAGATGAGGAAAACCAGGTCCAAGGTAAAACCCCGCAGAAAAGATAAAGAGCATAATGCCACGGTGAGCTGCCGAATGATGGGTCCCGGGGTTTGATGATGAAGCCAAAAACTATGGTGTAGACAATCATTAGAAGTAGCGGATTAAAAAAAGACCACACAAATCCTAGGATTGTTCCTCGATATCGAGCTTTGAGCTCTCTAAGGACCAAACTTTGGATCAGAACCCGGTATCGATAAAGATTTTTCAGGTTATCGATTATTTTAAGCAAGACCCTCTCCTCTTTTTTCCTTGCCTAAGACCGAAATTTCGCCTCCGGCAAAGATTCTTTTAGCTTCGGCCGTGTATTGACCATTAGAATCAAAAAGAATGAGTGGCGGCATTTCTATTTTTGGTTTTTCAACCAAGCCAGCTTCGACCATAAAAAACCGTGGTGGACGGTCAGCTTTTGGGAGAACAAACCGCAACCGCCAAATGCTAAAACCATGCTGTTTCAACAAGGCTATAATTTCATCATAGCGTTTAATAGGATAAATTAAATAGATGCGACCCTTACTTTTTAAAAGTTCAGCCATTTTTTTAATGATATCTGACGCCTGAACGGTTACTTCATGGCGAGCCAAAGCTCTTTCCTGATTGTGTCCAATAAATCCAGTTTCAGTTTGGAAGTAAGGTGGATTAGAAAAAATTACATCAAACTTTTTTTCAGGTTGGTAAACCCTAATATCGCCCTCAACGACTGTTATCCTTCCCTCAAGCTGGTTAAGAACAACATTGCGCCGAGCTAAGTCAGCTAGAGAAGGCTGAATTTCCAGGCAAGTAATATGCTTAAAGGATTTCAAACTTAAAAGCAAGGAAATAACCCCACAACCACCACCAATTTCAAGGAGTTCCTCACCTTCCTTGGTTTCAATGAAATCGGCCAACAAAGGCGCATCAACCGAAAATCGATACCCCTTTTTTTTCTGTAAAATTAGAACTTTTCCATGATAGAAAGAATCAAGAGTTTCATCTTTTTCTTTGAGCCAATTGATCTCTTTCATCGGAGGCAATTATCTAGGCCTCCTGCCTCCAGGCCTAATCTTCAACCCTTTTGAGCTCTTGGGCCCCCTCGATGAAAACGATAACTTCTCGGGCTGAGATGGTGGCATAGCCACCATCAACCGACAAGTGGCTTTCTTTATTCCCTTGGCGATAAGCAAGATTACCGCTTCCCAACCCAAGAACAAGGGGACGATGACCAGGCAAGATACCTATTTGCCCATCAACTCCTGGGAGCAAAACTTCCTCAACCTCTTCGTCAACCAGAAATTTCCCCCTGGCAATGACTCTAAGGTGAAGACGGCTTTGTTGGCTCATGCGGCTCTCAACTCCTTAGCTTTCTCGAGGGCCTCATCGATAGAACCAACCATATAAAAGGCCTGTTCTGGGAGATCATCATAAAGCCCTTCAACCAAACCTTTAAAGCCTCGCACTGTCTCCTCCACTGGGACGTACCGACCTGGACGGCCAGTAAACTCTTCAGCTACGTGGAAGGGCTGAGAGAGAAATCTTTGGATTTTTCGAGCCCGAGCGACGATCAGTTTATCCTCTTCGGAAAGTTCCTCAATGCCAAGAATGGCAATAAAATCTTGAAGATCTTTATAACGCTGTAAAATTTCCTTGACCTTGCGGGCGACGTAGTAATGCTCTTCACCGACTACCCTCGGATCAAGGATGCGGGAATAAGAAGTCAGAGGATCAACAGCTGGATAAATGCCCATCTCTGTTAGGGCTCGGGAGAGATTGGTTGAAGCATCTAGATGGGAAAAAGTGGTCGCCGGCGCTGGATCAGTAAAATCATCAGCCGGCACATAAATGGCTTGAACTGAAGTAATCGACCCTTTTTTAGTCGAAGTAATCCTTTCCTCAAGTTCACCCAGCTCGGTGGCTAAGTTAGGTTGATAACCAACGGCCGAAGGCATTCGCCCAAGAAGAGCTGAAACCTCACAACCAGCTTGAACAAAACGAAAGATATTATCAATAAAAAGAAGAATATCGAGGCCTAGTTCATCGCGAAAATACTCCGCGACCGAAAGAGCCGCTAAACCAACTCTAAGCCTGGCTCCTGGTGGCTCGGTCATTTGGCCATAGATTAGAGCAGCTCGATTAAGAACTCCTGAGCGTTTCATTTCAAGCCAAAGATCATTCCCTTCCCTTGTCCTTTCCCCAACGCCAGCAAAAACGGAAACGCCACCATGCTTCATGGCTACATTGTGAATAAGCTCCATAATAATTACCGTTTTGCCGACGCCAGCTCCCCCGAAAAGACCAATCTTTCCCCCCTTCAAGAATGGTTGAATTAAATCAATTACTTTGATTCCGGTTTCGAACATCTCGAGTTTAGTACTCTGTTCAGTAAGAGGTGGGGGCGGCCGATGAATAGGGTATTTCTTGCTAGCCTTAATTGGTCCAAGGTAATCGATGGGCTCACCGACCACATTCATCAATCGACCTAAAGTTGCCTCACCTACCGGAACTTCAATTGGCCGACCAAGATCATAAGCTTTCATCCCTCTAGCCAAACCATCAGTTGGATGCATCGAGACACAGCGAACCCTGTCTTCGCCAATGTGCTGTTCCACTTCGGCAATGATGTTAATTTCAATAGGGGTGTCAAAACCTTCGCTTGTGATCCGAATAGCATTATAAATTTCTGGAAGCTCCATTCCCTTAAACTCAACATCAATCACCGGGCCGATAACTTGAACTACTCGACCAACCCGCTGATTAGTTGTTTCTCTCGACATAACTACCTCCTCGCTTTTATCGGCTCTTACTTAAAGCCTCAACGGCTGTCATTATCTCTAACAGTTCTTTAGTAATTGAAGCTTGCCTAATTTTATTCATGACCAAAATTAGATCTGAAATCAATTCCTCAGCATTGTTAGTGGCATTTTCCATGGCCATCATCCGGGCTGCCTGTTCGGCAGCTTGGGATTCAAGAATAATATGCTTGATTTGTCTTTCAAGATAAAGGGGGATTAATCTCTCTACAAGCCACTTAGCTTCGGGCTCCCAATCGGGCTCAATCACGGAAAGCTCTTTTTGCTGAGGTCGGGCCAGAGGCAAAAGTTGAGTAACCGTTATGGTTGGAGCCAGAATTGACCGAAATTCATTATAAATAACATAAAAGCTATCGATTCGATAGATTAAATAGAGATTAATTATCTCCCTAGCTAATAATTTAATTTCAGTTTCGGGTAGTCGGTCAACTTTTTCCCCTATCGCTCGAAAAATTGAGTATTTTTTATGGCGAAAGTAATTAACCGCTTTTTTACCCATGAGAAGTAATTCAAATTTAATCCCTCTCTTTTCTTTTTCATCAAGCAAGGCCTGCCCTCTCTCTAAGAGATTACTGTTGAAGGCACCACAAAGCCCTTTGTCCGAAGTTACAACGCCTATAAGACATTTTGTTTCTGGACGTTCTTCTGTAAACACCGAATCAATAGCCGCCGCCCACAAAAGAAGCTTGGCCAAAACGGGAGGTTCCTCATGCCAAAAAGGCCTGTTCTCCAAAACCAAACGATGGAATTTCTTAAACCGAGCGGTGGCCACAGTTTTCATGGCCTTAGTTACCTGCTGAGTGCTACGGATGCTACGAATCCGGCGGCGAAGATCAAGCAGCGCAGGCATTTTTTCTCCTTTCTCAGCTTCTCTTTTTATTTCCTTGAAACTTTATTTATTTGGCTTCCCTATTGGTTAATTTAGGTTTCTTTTCTTTTAACTCAGCTTATTTCTTGCTTAAAACGAGCATTAAATTCTCTTAAGGTGGCCGAAATAGCTTCATCTAGTTCAGGCGTTATTTCCTTTTTTTCGGCAATTTCCCTTAATATTTCAGGCTTTTCTCGGTCGAGGAATTCATAAAGTTTTTTCTCATAAAGTCTGATCTTTTCTACAGGAAACTCGTCAAGAAAACCCCGATTCCCTGCGTAAATAATGATTATTTGTTTTTCCACGGGCAAGGGTTGGAATTGATCTTGCTTAAGGGCTTCAGTCAGTCTTTTTCCTCTTTCAAGCTGGGCTTGGCTGGCTCGGTCAAGTTCAGTCCCGAATTGGGCAAAAGTGGCCAATTCGCGATATTGGGCCAAATCTAATCTTAATTTTCCAGCTACCTGTTTCATGGCTTTAATCTGAGCACTTCCCCCAACGCGGGAAACAGAAATTCCCACGTTGATCGCTGGTCGGATACCTGCGTTGAAAAGCTCTTGCTCAAGATAGATTTGACCATCGGTAATCGAAATAACGTTAGTAGGAATATAACCAGAAACATCGCCGGCCTGGGTTTCAATTATTGGCAAAGCAGTGAGCGAACCACCTCCTTTTTCGTCATTAAGCTTGGCCGCCCGCTCGAGCAACCGCGAATGTAAATAGAAAACATCGCCAGGATAAGCTTCCCTTCCTGGGGGACGTCGTAAAAGTAAGGAAATTTCTCGATAAGCCGCCGCATGCTTAGAAAGATCATCATAAATAACCAGGGCATGTTGGCCGCGGTCCCGAAAATACTCGCCCATGGCGCAGCCAGCATAAGGGGCCAAGTATTGAACAGGTGAGGGGTCGCTGGCTGCAGCCACAACCACAATGGTGTAATCCATAGCCCCGGAATCTTCCAGAATCTTAATTATCTGGGCAATCGTTGATTGCTTTTGTCCAATAGCCACATAAATGCAGATCACATCTTTATCTTTTTGATTAATAATCGTATCAAGAACAATGGCGGTCTTGCCCGTTTGGCGATCGCCAATAATGAGTTCTCGTTGACCTCGACCAATAGGGATCATAGCGTCTATGGCTTTAATTCCGGTTTGTAATGGTTCACGCACTGGAAGACGGTCAACTACGCCTGGCGCCAAACGCTCGACGTACATATAAGTGTCAGTTACAATTGGACCTTTGCCATCGAGCGGCAAACCTAAGGGGTTGACAACCCGCCCAATTAAGGCCGGACCAGCGGGAACTTGCATGATTCTTCTCGTTCTTCTAACAATATCGCCCTCTTTGATGAGGTGAGATTCCCCGAGAAGAACCGCGCCGACGCTATCTTCTTCGAGGTTAAGAGCAATTCCATAAACATCGTGGGAAAAGACGAGCAATTCATTGTACATAACACGGTCGAGGCCATAAATGCGGGCAATCCCATCACCCACAGAAATTACGGTTCCTACCTCTTGAATATCCACTCCCGCTTCAAAACCCTCAATTTGACGGCTAATAATTCTGGTAATTTCATCTGCTCTTATTTCCATGGTTGACCTCACTCTTCACTTAAAATTTCCTTAATTTTATTTAGCTGTCCTTTGATAGAAGCATCATAAACTACATTGCCTTTTCTTATTCTTAGTCCAGCCAAAATTTCAGGATCCACGATAAGGTCTAGATAAACTGGCCCAGCCTCTAGTCTAGTTAATTTATCTCCTATAGCTTCTACTTCTTCCTTTTCTAGGGGAACAGCTGACCTAACCTCAAAGACAGCTACCCCCTTTTTCGCAAGCCAAGCATAAGGAAAATAATTGACAATATCTTTAAGAAGGGGCAAGCGTTCATGATCATTGATAAGATGGAGAAACCTTTTAACCTTGGGGTGTGGTTTTAGGCTGTCAATAATTTCTTCGACAATTCTCTTCTTTTTGGTTCTAGGAATAAAGGGATTTTCCAGTAAAAACTTTAGTTCTCGGTGGCTTTCAAAAAGACGGTTTATTTCCTTAAGCTCGGTCAAAATGGATTCATATTCAGCTTCTTCCGAACAGGCGGCCACAAGACCGTGGGCATACCGTTTAACCAGTGTGGAGACTTTCATGGAGCTTCGCCAACCTCTCAATTGACCGACGGATAAGTTGTCGGTGTAATTCAGGACTGAGCTTTTTTCTGATTCTTTCTTCGGCTAAAGCTGTAGACAAAGTAGCCGCATAAGCCTTAAGTTCTTTAATGGCCCCCCGCCTCAAGGCTTCAATTTCAAGAGCGGTTAATCTCTCTATCCGAGCAGCCTCTTCTCGAGCTAAAGAAAGAAGACGCTCTTTTTCTTTCAAACCTTCAGTCTCAGCTTTACGCTTCATCTCTTCGATCTCTTGAGCAATTTGAGTCAACCTTTGATTAAATGAGGCTAGTCTATCTTCTGCTTCCTTTCTCATTCTAGTGGTTTCTTCTATCAATTTGGCAATAAATTCAGTTCGGTTATTCAACCATTGTTTAATCGGTCGATAAAGAAAATAACCAAGACTACCAAAAAGAATTAAAAAATTGACAACCTTGCCGGTAAAATCAAGCCAAGCTGAGCTACCATGGGCCGTCCCTGTTTCTGAGGCTAAAAGAGGCGAAAGCAAACTTAGCCAACTTAAATTTAACCAGGCCATTTTTCTCAAGCCTTCCAATTTCAGCTTCATTTTGGTCCTTGGTCTTTTTAGATCCACCTTAATTTAAAAATTCTTTCAGTTGAGCAGTTTTTCTTCAATCTTGGAAGCTATGGCTTCAATTTCAGCTTCGAGCTCGCCTTTTAATTGTCTTGTGAGCTCAGTTAATTCTTGTCTGGCTTGGGCGATTTGACGGCGATATTCAGCCTGCATCTGACCAATAAGCTCACTTCTGGCTTGCAAAGCTTCAGCCTCGAGAGCTTGGCGTCGGGCTAAGGCCTCTTGGCGAGCTTGTTTAAGTTGAAATTCTATTTTTTCGGCTAACTCTTCCACTTCTTTAGTTGCTTTCTCGTAAGCCGTTCGTTCTTCAGCCAGAATCATTTCTCTTTTGGCTCTAACTCTTTGAAGAGGATCAAAAAATATTTTTTTTAAAATAAAGATAGTTATCCAAACAAAAACAAAGACGACAATTAAATTAGCATTTATAGAGAGCACTTTTCTCTCTCACTTAATAGATGAAAAAATAACATTTCTCCCCTCAAAAAGCAACTCTTCCTCATTCGATTGAGCTTTCCAGAAGCCTTTTTTTTATCTCCCCGATAAGATAAAGTGAACCAGTTACAAGGACAAGACCCTGTTTCCCTGCCTCTTTTTTAGCTAATTTCAGAGCTTCAAGACAATCTGGGACAACCTCAATTTGCGGGTTTAAGTCTTGAGTAAAAGAGACAACGTCTTCAGGGGAAGCAGCCCGTGAGCAGTTAATTGAAGTCACGACCACCCGAGTTGCTAAAGGAAAAAGCTGGCGGGCCAACCGCCTTATTTCTTTGTCTTTCAAAATGCCGAAAACAAGGATAAGTCGAGATGGTTTTTTCTCCTCTAAGAAACGGCGTAAAACTTTAGCTCCTTCTTCATTGTGGGCCCCATCAAGATAAACTTCTGGCTGGTCACTGATTTTTTCAAGCCGACCTTCCCAAACCACTTTCTCGAGACCTTCAATTATTTTATCTTTATTCAAGGGACGCCATCTTTCATTTAATAAATGGAGAACCGTAATTGCTGTGGCTGCATTCCAAGCTTGATGTTCACCTTGCAGTCCAGGCCGAAATTGATATTTTTCACCCTGAAAATAAAAAGCATAAAGGGAATCAGGGGCAGATTTTTTTATCAATCTACCTTGACTAAAAACTTTGATCAAAGGAGACCTTATCTCAGCTGCTCGTGAAGCCATAACTTCCATCGCCGCGGGTTGAAGCCGACCACAGACGACCGGAACTCCAGGTTTAATTATGCCGGCTTTTTCGGCCGCTATTTTTTTAATTGTGTTACCAAGATGTTCCATATGATCCCGAGAAATAGAGGTTATAACTGAAACAAGAGGCGTTACGACATTCGTGGCGTCAAGACGACCCCCAAGCCCTACCTCTAAAACCGCCAAATCAACCTTTTCTTGAGCAAAATAAAGGAAAGCTAGAGCCGTAAGAATCTCAAAATAGGTCGGAGGATAGCCTAGTTTTTTTGATTCTATTAGACCCTCAATTTTTTTCTTCAAAAAGTTTAGAAGCTCACAAAAAGCCATAGGAGAAATTAACTGGTGATTTATTCTGATTCTTTCCTCAACTCGAACTAGATGAGGCGAAGTATAGAGGCCTATTTTCAGTCCATGCCTGACCAAAGCTGAATGAATCATCGCGCAAACTGAGCCTTTCCCATTTGTTCCAGCCACTAAAACCGAAGGAAAGGCATTCTGAGGTGAATTAAGTTCGTCTAAAAGAAGATGGATGTTTTCGAGGCCTAGTTTAATACCGAAGCGGGCGGCTTTTTCAAGATAAAGCAGGCACTCGTCATAATTCATTTCTCATAGCGATTCAAGAGAAGGCGAAGCAAACGAATTAAATAAGTTCTCAGATTTTTTCGATTGACCACATCATCAAGCATTCCATGCTGCAAAAGAAATTCGGCTCGCTGGAATCCTTTCGGTAATTTTTCCTTAATCGTTTGTTCTATCACCCTTGGTCCAGCAAAGCCGATTAGAGCCCCAGGTTCAGCAATATTAACATCACCAAGCATAGCGTAACTGGCCGTAACACCGCCTGTTGTAGGGTCAGTGAGAATAGAAATATAAGGGACCCCCGCTTCGTTAAGCCGGGCTAAAGCGGCACTGGTTTTCATTAATTGCATAAGGGAAAGAGCCCCTTCCTGCATTCGGGCTCCTCCTGAGCAAGAAATAATGATTAACGGGATTTTTTCCACGAGAGCTCTCTCGGCCGCTCTAGTAACTTTTTCCCCAACGACTGAACCCATACTCCCGCCCATAAAATTGAATTCCATGGCCGCTATGATGACCTTAATATTGCCGATTGTTCCGATAGCTGTAACAATCGCCTCGGGCAATGAAGTCTTTTCTTGATTTTCTTTTAGTCGAGTAGAATAAGGAACACTATCTTCAAAGCCTAAGGGGTCTTGAGGATAAATATTGTCATCAATAAAAACATACGAGCCAGAATCAAGCAACATAGCTATTCTTTCTTTAGCCTCAACCCGAAAATGAAATTGGCAAAGAGGACAAACATACAAATTGTCAATAATATCCTGTTTATAAAGGATCCGTTGACAATTATTACATCTTGTCCATAAGTTGGTCATTGATATAATCCATCGCCCTTAAGGTTTAAGTGGCAGGAATCAGATTGATTTTTTCTTTTGAATTTGACTATAAGGATTCATGATTCTTTCCGCCAATCTCGAAATGACTGCATGGGAATCAGGCAGATCGGCCTCAAGGCTTTCCTCTTCCCGCAATAAATTAATTACAGCCGCCAAGAGACGTTCAAAATCAACCGGCTTCTCAAAATACTCGGAGGCGCCCAAAGAGGTTAGAGCTTCATGGCGATATTGAGGTCCTTTATATAAGCCGGTAACAATGATCACTGGAATTCGGCCGCCACTTTCTTGGTAAATTTTCTTGGTTAGATCAAATCCATGAATTTTAGGTAGAATGGCCTCTAGGATGACGATATCAGGATTTTCTTTTTTAAAAATTTCATAGGCTGTTTGGCCATCACTAGCCTTGAGAACCCGAAAATTCTTATTTTGGAAGAAATTAACTAAATCTTCTAGACTTTGTTGGTCATAATCAACAACCAAAAGGGTTTTTTCTTTTGTTTCCATTTCTCAAAAGGAAATTGAATTTTATCTAAACTAAGTTTTCCTTGTCAATTGAAAATTTGCTTAACATTGCCTCTTTTGTTTGAGTCCAATAAAATTTCCTTTCAGGGCCTTGATTCGGGCTTAAAGGAGGAATTATGGGAAAAGAAATTAGACCTAATAAAGTTGAGGTCGCCATCATTGGTGGCGGGATTATGGGAGTTTGTATTGCCTATTATTCAGCCCGGTTGGGAAGTGAAATTGTTTTGTTGGAAAAGGATGAACTAGGAGCAGGCTGTTCCGGAGCTAATGCTGGTCTTATTGTTCCAGGTCATAGCCTGCCCCTCGCTACCCCGGGAATCATGGCCAAAGGAATCCGCTGGCTTCTTAATCCTGAAAGTCCCTTTTATATTAAACCCCGTTTTGAGCCTGAACTTTTTAGTTGGCTTTGGACCTTTCGTCGGGCCTGTCAAGCTGAAAAAATGTTTAAATCAATGGCTTATCTTTGCGAACTCAACGCAGCGAGTAAAAGCCTCTTTGAAGAGATGGCAGCTGAAGGGGTAAATTTTTTCTTTGAAAAAAAAGGCTTGCTAATTGTTTGCCGAACAAAGGCCAATTGGAAAGCGGCGATAGAAGAAGCCCACGATAAAGAAAAACTTGGTGTTACCGTAGACATCCTTGATCAAGAAAGCATCCTTCAAAAAGAACCAACTCTCAAGCCTGAAGTCATTGGTGGACTCTATTTTCCCCAAGATGCCCATATAGATTGTCTCGAATTTGTTGAGGCGGTAGCGGCAAAAGCCAAAGAAAAAGGCGTTAAAGTCCTGACTAAAGCGGAAGTCATTGGTTGGCAAAAGGCCAATGGGAGAATCAAGAAAGTCTTAACTACTCGAGGAGAAATAGAAGCTGAGCAGTTTGTTCTAGCTGCTGGAGCCTGGTCACCCTATCTTATTAAAGACCTTGACCTTAAGCTTCTCGTCCAGCCGGCCAAAGGTTATAGTCTCACTTATAGGAAACCTATCAATAGTCCCTCGATCCCCATGATTTTATCAGAAACCAAAGTTGCGGTGACGCCCTTGGCCGAAGGTTTGCGTTTTGGGGGAACGCTTGAACTGGCCGGACTTGATCTAAAAATCACTCACCGCCGCGTTGAGGCAATTAAAAAGGCTATTCCCAATTATCTCAAAGCAATTGATCCGGAGAAACTGGAATTTCTTATGCTGTGGCGCGGTTTAAGACCTTGTAGCCCTGATGGCCTCCCCTTTATTGGTCGAAGTCAGAAATATAATAATTTGATAATTGCCTGTGGCCATTCTATGCAAGGAGTCTCCTTAGGGCCTATTACTGGCAAAATAGTAGCTCAAATTTTAGCCGGCGAAAAGCCTCTTATTGACCTGACGCCAATGGCAGTAGACAGATATAATTAAAGGCACTTAGTTTGAACCCTTTTTTCCCTTTATGATATATTGGCTAAGATGCAATTAAAAGAAATTGATTTATCTTTAATCATCCCAGTCTTCAATGAGGAAGAAAATCTCCCCTTTTTATATCAAGAAATTAAGGAAGTTCTTAATTCCCTTGTTCGAAGTTATGAAATCATTTTTGTTGATGATGGGAGTACCGACAATTCCTTCACCATTTTAAGAAAAATTCAAGCTGCCGATCCATCGGTTAAATTAATTCGACTTCGTCGGAATTTTGGCCAAACCGCTGCTCTGTCAGCCGGCTTTGATTATGCTCGGGGAAAAATCATTATCACTTTGGATGCTGATCTTCAAAATGATCCCCATGACATTCCGGCTTTGTTGGCTAAAATAGAAGAAGGCTATGATATGGTCAATGGATGGCGGGAGAAACGGCAAGATAAGTTTCTAACCAGGCGATTACCCTCGATCTTAGCAAATCGGCTCATTTCGTTATTAACTGGGGTTCGCCTTCACGATTATGGCTGCACTCTCAAGGCCTTTCGACAAGACGTAATCAAGAATATCAGGCTTTATGGGGAACTCCACCGCTTTATTCCGGCCGTTGCCTCCACTCTCGGCGTCAAAATCGCTGAGGTCAAGGTCAACCATCGACCCCGCCGTTACGGTCGTTCAAAATACAACCTTTTCCGCTTTCCTCGAGTAATCTTAGATATGCTGACGGTTAAATTTCTCTTGAGCTATTCAACTCGACCACTTCAGATTTTTGGCTTGCTTGGGCTGGTAAGCGGTTCAATCGGCTTTTTTATTGCGTTGTGGCTTTCCTATCAACGCCTTATTCTTAAAATCAGTTCAGCCAATCGACCAATTCTCTTGTTGGCCGTCCTCTTGATGGTTATTGGAGTTCAATTTATCACCCTTGGCCTGATGGCCGAAATTATGATCCGGACTTATCACGAATCAACGGGAAAACCTATTTACCATATTCGCGAAATCGTCGACCACGAACATTCTGAGAGCTCATGCGAATCTTGATGATTGCCCCTGAACCTTTTTTTCAACCTCGGGGCACTCCCATCAGTGTTTATTTCAGACTTCAAGCTCTATCTCAGCTTGGTCATGAGGTTACCCTTCTGACCTACCCTTTGGGACAGGATATTTCCCTCCCTGGTCTTAAAATCATTCGTCTGCCCAACCTTTTTGGAATAAAAAAAATAAAAATAGGTCCTTCTTTCGCTAAGATTCCTTTAGATTTACTTTTAATTTTGGTCGCTGGCCGAGAGCTTTTAAGAAGAAAATATGATCTCCTCTTCACCCATGAAGAAGCGGCTTTTTTTGGGCTTTTTCTTAGTTGGCTTGCCCGAATTCCCCATCTCTATGATATGCATTCCAGTCTGCCCCAACAACTCGAAAACTTTCAATTCACCCGGTCAAAAATTATCATTGGGCTTTTTCGCTTTTTAGAAAAACTTGTCCTACGCTTTTCCGCCTCCATCATTGTTATTTGCCGAGATCTTGAAAACAAGCTAATTCAGGAGGGTTTTAGTTCGAAGGCTATCCTGATTGAAAATTTTCTTGATTTTCCAAGCGAGCCTGTAACTGCCGAAGCCCTCCAAGAGCTTCGAAAAAAATATATTAAGCATGGTCAGAAAATTGTCGTTTATACTGGCAATTTTGAACCTTATCAAGGAATCAATCTTCTTCTTGAGGCAGCTAAATTGTGCCCAGAAGAGGTTGTTTTCCTTTTAGTGGGTGGTCAACCGGGCGAACAAAAAATATGGGAAGAAAAAATAAAGGCCCTGGCTCTTGAGAATAAAGTTTTTTTTATTCCGCGGGTTCCCCCAGAAAAAGTAGCTCTTTATATAGCTGTCGCTGATGCTCTTGTTTCTCCTCGACTCAAAGGCACTAATACTCCTTTAAAAATTTATTCCTACTTGCGTTCTGGCAAACCTCTTGTCGCCACCAACCTTTGGACCCATACTCAGGTTTTAACTCCTGAGCTGGCTATTTTAGTTAAGCCTGAACCTGATGATTTAGCTCGAGGAATAAAATCAGCCCTCTTTGATCCACGAGCCCAGCAGATAGCTATCCGGGCGCGTCATTTTGCTTTAAAGGAATATACTCAGCAGAAATACTCTGAAAAAATCAGCCGAGCCTTACTTATGGCCACTAAAAATAAGAAATAAACTTTAACTTTAGGAAGCCAACGAAAGTGCGGGCCGCAGTAACTGGAGCTTCAGGTTTTATTGGGAGCCACCTTATCGACTCTCTCCTTGAACGCGGCTGGAGGGTAAAGGTCTTTCGCCATTTAAGGCCATTTCATCGACCGGATGTAGACGTTTTTAGCGGTCAAATCGATCGGGTGGACGATTTACAACCTTTTTGTCAGGATGTTGATTTAGTCTTTCATTTAGCAAGCGCTATGGGTTCCGCTCAGTTGCCACCTGAAGAATTTTATCGAGTCAATGTTGAAGGAACACGGGCTATCCTTCAGGCGGCTAAAAAAGCTGGAGTTAAGCGATTCATTCATCTTAGCTCAGCTGGGGTTTTGGGCGCTGTTCCTGAGAATCTTATCGCCGATGAAAATTTGTTGCCAAGGCCAATAACGCTTTATGATCAAACTAAAGCGAAAGGCGAAGCTCTCGCTCTTGAGGCGAGCAAGGAAGGATTAGCTGTGGTCGTTGTTCGTCCAGGCTGGGTTTATGGACCACGAGATCGTCGAACATTTAAATTATTTAAGGCGATAAAGAAAAGGCAATTCATTATTGTCGGCGATGGCCGCGGACGCCAAACTCCAATCTGGATTGGTGATCTGATTGACGGTCTTCTCTTAGCGGCTGAAAAAGGAAGAAAAGGCGAAATTTATCATCTTGCTGGTAAAGAAATTCTTACAGTTAAAGAAATGGTCGAAATGATCGCTGAGGCTTTAGGGGTAAAATTGTTACCTTTACATCTTCCAGTCTGGCCCACTAAATGGCTTGCCCTTTGTTTTGATAAAGTTGGTCTTTGGTTACATCAAGAAATGCCTCTTAACACTTCTCGCTTAAGCTTTTTCCTCCATTCGAAACCACTGGCCATCACTAAAGCCCGAAAAGAACTTGGTTTCAACCCTCAATGTCCATTTAAAGAAGGCTTGTCCTTGACGATTAAGTGGTACATTGACCATGGCTGGCTGTAGAAGGAAAAGGTTAAAAGAATTAGAGATATTTGATCAGTGATGATCTTTAAATGTTTAGAACGGGGGAATTCATGAAATTAAAAGGAAAAGTTTCTTTGCCCACAAAAATCTTGATTGGCTTAATCATCGGCATCATTGTCGGTTTAACTTTTGGTCCAAAAGCTACCATCATTGAACCAATAGGAACTATTTTTCTGCGCCTTATTACGCTGGTGGTAGTACCTCTGGTTTTTGTCTCTCTACTCCTCGGAACAGCTGGAGTTGGGGATATCAAAAAAGTTGGTCGCATGGGCCTTAAAACTCTAGGTTATTTTATTTTTACGACCGTTTTGGCTATAACCGTTGGCCTTATTTTGGCTAATGTCGTCAAACCCGGCTCTGGTTTAAGCCCTGAAGTTCAAGCCAGAATTCAACAGACAACTGAAAGTCAAAGTTCCATCGATCTCCAAAGAATACAAAAACCATCAACAATTCAGATCCTCGTGGATATCATTCCTACCAATCCCCTTAAGGCTTTCGCTGAAAGCAATATGCTCCAAATCATTTTTATGGCTCTTCTATTTGGCACTGTAATAACCATGATTCCAAGGGATAAAGCTCAGCCTGTTCTAGTTTTTCTTGATGGTCTTAACGACGCTATCATCCAAATTGTTCATATCGCTATGAAATTAGCGCCCTATGGAGTGTTGGCTCTTATTGCGAGCGTCACCGGAAAATTTGGGATCAATATTCTCTTTACTTTATTTAAATATGCGGTTACGGTTATTGGCGGCCTCTTTCTTTATGGGTTTTTCTGGAATACTTTAGCTGTCTCATCATTTGGTCAAATGAATCCTGTAAATTTTTTCCGAGGCGTTAGAGAAGCCCTCCTCATTGCTTTCAGTACTTCCAGTTCAAGTGCGACCTTACCGGTAGCCATTGATTGCCTTGATCGAATTGGCATAAAGCGGCAATATTCGAGTTTTGTCATGCCTTTAGGGGCAACGATTAATATGGACGGAACCGCTCTTTATCAGGGAGTGTCAGCGGTCTTCATTGCTCAATTATACGGTATTCCTATCGGAATAAGCGGTCAATTGATGATCGTTCTTATGGCTACATTGGCTTCAATTGGGGCGGCTGGAGTTCCCTCAGCTGGCATTATTACTTTGGTCATGGTTTTAAAACAAATTGGTGTCCCGCTTGAAGGCTTGGCTCTTATTTTAGGCGTTGAAAGGCTTCTCGATATGTGCCGAACAACCGTCAATGTTATGGGTAACCTGGCCTGCTCAGTTGTTATTCAGCGATGGGAAAAGGGCCATCTATAAAGCCAAAGAAATTAACTCCAGAAATTATTTTAAAAAAATTTTTTATGGCTCTTCGAGAATTTCGCGTCGGTCACGGCGGCGAACACTCCTGGAGCCAATAACGACTGAATATTCAGGTACAGACTGAGTAAGAATCGTTCCAGCGGCAATAACACTGCCTCGCCCTACGGTTACTCCATCAAGGATAAGACACCCAGCGCCTAGCCAAACATCATCTTCAATGATTACTCCTCCCTTAGAAATTGAGGGCTGAAACATAATCGGCTTGGTTAAATCGTCAAACCGATGATTACCGCCAGCAACGATATAACAGTGACCAGCCACGAAAACATATTTTCCTAGTTTGATTTGGGTCTCACTAAGCAGACTACAATTGCCGGCAATATTGGAATAATCACCAATAGAAATGGATCCATCTTTACAGGAGAGGACGGTATTGCGACCGATATAGACATTATCGCCAATTTCAATCCCCTCAGGTGATTTCCCTTTAGCATCAAGAACAACGAAATCGTCAAGAACACAATTTCGGCCAAGCTTGATTTTATGGGGGTGACGAAGAGTTAAGTTCCGACCAAAGACTGTTCCTTGTCCTACCTGTCGAAAAAGTGACCGAAAGAAAAAACGCCGCAGGGCAAAACCTAAAGCCCCAGGCATAGAGGAAAAAAGAAGAGTCAATAATTCATACCGAAGTAAAGTGAGCCAATCTCTTTTGCCGATAAAAAGATCCATATATTTCTGAACAATAGATCGGCTTTCATCAAGTATTTCCTTTTGAGTGCTACCAAAAAATTCCTGGCTCATAGATTTTCAGTTCCCTCATTTCCATGCGAACTGATTTTTTCAACCGAATAAATTTTGACTCGATGAGTGGTGAAATATATCCGAGAGACGATTTCAGCTAACAAGCCAGTCATAATGAACTGCACTCCTAGAATGATCAGCAACGAGGCCAGAATAAGATTGCCAATATTATCTTTAACTGATAAACCGAAAAAATAAAAACCAATCGCGATAACCAAACCGATGAGCAAACCCAAGCTTGCGAATACGAGACCAATTAAGCCAAAAAATTGGAGGGGCCGATCGATAAAACTGACAATAAATTTGACGGTCATCAAATCAAAGAAAACTCGTCTGACTCGACCAAGACCATATTTCGACTTACCTTTTTGTCTCACTATATTGCGAATGGGAATTTCAGTGATTTTAAAGCCTGTCCGGCTAATGAGAGCCGGAATAAACCGATGTAGTTCGCCGTAAAGCTGAATTCCTTTAATTACTTCTCGGCGGTAAGCCTTAAAGGTTGTCCCAAAATCATGAATGGGCACCCCTGAAAGCCAGCGCATAAGGCGATTGGCCACCCAGGAAGGCAATCGCCGGAAAAGAAAATTATCTACCCGCCTTTTTCGCCAGCCACTGACGATATCATATCCTTCCTCAATTTTAGCGAGGAAGGCTGGAATATCAGCCGGATCATGCTGTAAATCGCCGTCCATAGAAATAATAATTTCCCCTTTAGCGTGATCAAAGCCGGCCTGTAAGGCCGCCGTTTGACCAAAATTACGGCGCAACCGAACAATTTTTATTTTCTCATCCTTCTCAAAAAGACGCTGCAAAATCTCAGGAGTTCGGTCTTGACTCCCGTCATCGACAAAGACCAATTCATAATCTCGGCCCAAACCATCAAGAACTTTCTTCAGGCAGTGGTAAAGTTCTTCGATATTGTCTTCCTCATTATAAAAAGGAATAACTATCGAAATTTCAGGATTCATTTTTTGATTTCAACCTTTTTAATTTTTTTCTTCTTTTAATCTCAAAAATCATATTTTGTCTCTCTTCTTTCTCATTTTAAAGATCCCGATAACTAATTAATCTAATTCCCCACTTCTCAAGCCAGGCCCTAAGTTCAGGGGCAAGAAGAGCTTTTAACTCATTTTCTCTCCGCCTATTAATATAATATGAACCAAAGTTTTTTTCTAATTCGAGCAGGTCTGGACTTAAAAAGCCCGGATGCGTCATTATTTCGGATGTCCCAAGAGGTAACTTTTTCAAAATCTTTTTCAGCCATTTGACTGAAACCCGGCCAGCTTGACAGAAGCCAAAAAAATGATCAACTACCTTCACCCCTAGTTTTTCTATATAGGGCCTAGCTCTGGAACACCAGCTAGCTACAAGCCACGCTTTGGCCATTTGAGTTGGTGGCCAGGCGAAACATCTCTCATTGATGAATCTGACTCGGTAAATTCCATACTCAGCAGCTAACTTCAAAGTAAGTCGGAAAAGAGGTGGAAAGACATGAACATGCTTTTCTGAATCTAGGTGAGTAAGTTTCAATCCAGTTGAAAGACCTTTTTCAATTTGGGCTCGCCATTCCTTTTCCACTTCTTTGATTTTTATCTTCCCTCTAATTATGCCAAAAAAGAGGGGATAAACTTGCCCATAGAAATACCCATCTTCCTTTAATAATCCAGGAATCTGAGAACGCTCAGTCAAGGGAAAACCGCGAACAATGTTGAGATGAAGACCTACTCCAAGCAAAGGATTGGCTTTGGCCATTTCTACGGCCGCTTCAAAACCAGGCGTGTTGGTCATTAGACTAGTGCTCGATAAAATGCCTTCTTGAAAGGCTTTAATTATGCCCGCATTAACCCCGGCACAAAGACCAAAATCGTCAGCATTTATGATGACTCTTTTCAATCCATGATCGGCCAAGGATGTCCTCTAATCAAAAAGAATTATCTAGTTTTGGCCATCTTAATACGCTCTCAAAGATAAATCAAGGCGATTAGGCTTATCGACTTTTTTTGATTATTTCTTTTTTACTTCTTCTGCCTTCATTTAAAGGGGATAAACGGCAATTTTTCTTTTCGACCAAAAAAAGCTAAAATGAGGCCATTATGTGTGGCCTGTGTGGACTTTTTCGACCTTCAGGTCTTAGGCCCGAAGACCGGGAAACCGTTCTTCGAATGACTCAAACCCTTATCCATCGTGGCCCAGATGAGGATGGTTTTTATGATGATGACTTACTTTCTTTAGGCATGCGACGACTTAAAATAATCGATTTAGTTACGGGTCGCCAGCCGATCGCTAATGAAGACAAAAGCATCTGGACAGTTTATAATGGAGAAATCTTTAATTTTCTGGATTTACGCTCTGAGCTCGAAAAACGAGGCCATCTTTTCAAAACTAAGTCAGATACGGAGGTTATTGTTCATTTATATGAAGAAGAAGGGATTGATTTTGTCCACCGTCTCAATGGGATGTTTGCCATTGCTCTTTGGGACAAAAGAAATAAACGGCTTTGTCTCTATCGCGACCGTCTGGGCATTAAACCCCTCCATTATTCTTTGCTTCCTGATGGTTTGATCTTTGCTTCTGAAATCAAAGCTTTGTTAGCGGCTGGAATTGACCGAGAAATCGACTTAGAAGCCCTTTCCCAGTTTTTCAGTTTTGAATTCATTCCAGCGCCTAGAACCATCTTTAAAAAAATCAAGAAACTTCTTCCCGGTCACAGACTAATCTATCAAGGTGAGGCTCTAAAAATTGAAAAATATTGGGACGTCACTTTTGAACCTGACGATCCGCCTCGAGCCATAAATGAATATAGTGAAGAAATCCTTGTCCGACTACGCGAAGCTGTTCGCAAGCGTCTTATCAGCGATGTGCCCTTAGGGGTTTTTCTTAGTGGCGGTCTCGATTCAAGCACAGTCACTGCTCTGATGAAAGAAGTTGATACTTCGCCTATAAAAACTTTCTCTATCGGCTTTCGAGAAAAAAGTTTTAATGAACTTCATTATGCTCGTCTGGTGGCCAATTTTCTTCAAACTGACCACCAAGAGTTCGTCGTTGAACCCCAATTGGTAACCGAGCTTGTCCCCAAATTGATGAATTATCTTGATGAGCCCCTTGCTGATGCCTCGGTTATACCTACCTTTTTAATTTCCTATTTGGCTCGAAAGCAGGTTACGGTCGCTTTAGCTGGTGATGGAGGCGATGAACTCTTTGCTGGTTATGACACCTATAAGGCCTATCGATTGGCTACCTATTATCGAAAATTGCCTCGTTTTCTGAATTGGCCAATAAAATCTTTGGTCAATCTCTTGCCCGCCTCAAACCAACGATTGAGCTTTGAATTTAAGGCCAAGAAATTTCTTCTGGGAATAGACTATCCACCTGAAATTGCCAACTATATTTGGTGGGGGGCCTATCCTCCTCAAGAAAAAATCAAATTGTTCTCACCCCAATTTCGGGAAAACATCAAGAAAAATCCCTATGAACCCATAGCTTGGCATCTGCGTAACTGCCAAGCCAAGGATCCGCTTGATCGAATCTTTTACCTTGATCTTAAGCTTTATCTTCAAGATGATTTACTCGTTAAAGTTGATCGAATGAGCATGGCTAATTCCCTTGAAATTCGAGTCCCTTTCCTTGATTATACTTTTGTTGAATTTGCCGCCCGAATTCCCAACCACCTGAAATTGAAGGGATTTGAATCCAAATATATTTTGAAAAAAGCCATGGCTGGCCGTCTTCCCCCAGAAATTTTTAAACGACCAAAAATTGGTTTTGACATCCCACTGGGAGCTTGGATCAGCCGAGATCTAAAAAGCTTTGTCTTAGATATTCTCTCACCTCAAAATTTGAGCCGCCATGGATTTTTTAATCAATGGTATATTGAGCAAAAACTCAAAGAACATTTGCGAGGCCAACATAATCATCGCCAACTTCTCTGGCCCATTATAATTTTTCAATTCTGGTATGATCGCTATTATCGTTAAACTCTTAAAAAAGGTCTGAAGAAAAAGATAGGTGAACTAGAAATCATTTGGTGGGGATGAAATGATTGACAAGAAAGAGCTTTTTCAATTGTACTGGACCGCTGACTGGAAAACAAAACTTTATTTAAAGATTAAATTAATGATTTGTCCTTTCCTTACCTTAGAATCTTTTGTTCCAGCTCGAGGCCGGATTGTTGATCTGGGCTGTGGCAATGGTCTCTTCGATTTTATTCTTAAGCTTGGTTCACCTCTTCGCGAAATTATTGGGCTAGATTATGATGAAACAAAGCTCAAACTAGCTCAAAAAATTCAGAGGCAAAGCAATCTTTGTGAGTTTCAGAAAGCCGATCTCAGTCAATTAAATTTTCCCCCAGGGGATGTTTATCTCTTAATTGATGTTCTCTATCTTCTTCCTTATTCGACTCAACTTGAGGTTTTAAAAAAATGTTATGAGCTTTTACCTCCAGGTGGTTATATTTTTATTAAGGAAATCGATAACCATCCAAAATGGAAATATCTCTGGAATTACTTTCAAGAAACTTTGGCCGTTAAACTAATTGGATTTACGCGGGGGAAAAAATTTTATTTCCGCTCCTCAGCGGACTGGGCTTCGATTTTACAAAAATTGGGCTGTTTGACTTCGGTTGTCCGCTTAGATAAAGGCTACTGCCACGCTCATGTCCTCATTACTGGACAAAAATGATCTCTCCTCTTGAAAATCAAAGGCTAATCCCTTCGAACTGAGGTCAAGGCTTGTCTTTACTCGGCCAATATGGCATAAATAGGCGAGTTAATCTCTGAGGTTTGATCATGCTCCGACCAAATTGCCGTTTCTGGAGGGGCGATAAGCCCTGTCAATTTAAAAGACTGTGTTTGGATTGTCCTCATTTCCAAGCTATCGATTTTCAGATCCTGATTATTAAATGCCGGGCTCAAGGCGATGTCCTCCGGACTACTTGTCTTATCCCTGCTTTAGAAAAAAGGTATCCTGGGAGCGTTATCAGTTGGGTTGTTGATCCTGAAAGTGTTGACTTACTTCCCCAATCAAGGCTTCATCGAATTTGGCCTTTTGAATTAGAAAGCCTTTTAGCCCTGGAAGTCCAAGAATTCGATTTGCTTATATCCTTGGATAAGGAACCAGGACCAGCTGCCCTAGCCACAAAGTTGCGGAGCCGAAAAAAATTTGGCTTTGGTCTTAATGAAAAAGGCAATTTAATTATTTTTAACGAAGCTTCAGCTTATGCCTGGCGTCTTGGAGTGGACGATGAATTGAAATTTCATCTCAATCAAAAAACTTATCAAGAAATAATTTATGAAATAGCCGAACTTCCCTACGAACGAAACGAGTATGTTTTTTATCTTGAAGAGCCAAATAAAGATAAAGCCAAAAATTTTTTCACTTTTCATGGGCTTAACGACAGCCATCCAAGAATCGGTTTAAATACCGGAGCTGGGACCAAATTTGAAACTAAGCAGTGGCCGCGCGAATACTTTCTTGAACTTATTCGCCTACTTCAGGATAAATTTAAAGCCACAATTTTTCTTCTAGGTGGCCAAAGGGAAAGGGAATTTAACCATGCTCTTATGAAATTATCAAATCGCCCAATTTATAATACAGGTAACGACAATTCTCTTCTTGAATTTGCTGGTTTTATTTCCATGATGGATATCATCGTTACTTCTGACACTTTGGGAATGCATTTAGCCATTGCCTTAAAAAAGCCGGTTGTGGCTCTCTTCGGTCCCACCTCGCCCCAAGAAATTGATCTTTACGATCGAGGCCAAAAACTTTTTGCTGGTCTCGACTGCTCACCATGCTATCGGCAGAAATGTCCTGACTTGAAATGTCTGAAAGCTATTACCCCTCAAAGGGTAGCTGAAGCCGTAGGCAAACTTTTGTAGCCAGGCCAATCATGGAAAAAAAGAAAGTGGTCGTGATGATCCCCACATATAATGAGCGGGAAAATATTGGCCCCCTTATTGAATCCTTGCTCAAAATTAATTCTGATTTAGATCTAACAATTCTCATTGTCGACGATAACTCTCCTGATGGGACAGCCTCAATTGTTCAAGAGATAGCTTCGAAAAATCCAAGAGTCAACCTTCTTTTGCGAACTAAAAGAAGAGGCAGAGGAACAGCTGGAGCGGCTGGCTTTCAAGCCGCCCTCAAACTTAACCCCGATTATGTTATTGAAATGGATGGCGATGGCTCACACCAACCAGCTTCAATTCCTGAGTTGATCAAAGCAGCGGCGGAGGCTGACATTGTCCTCGGCTCGCGTTATGTCCCTGGAGGCCAAGATTCAGAGAGAAGCTTCTGGCGCCGTCTCATTACTTGGTTAGTTCGACTTTTCATTCGCTGGCAATTTCGTTTGCCAGTTAAGGATGTCTCTTCAGGTTTTCGCTGTTTTCGGTCGGAAGCTCTTCGAACAATCGATCCTGAAGACCTGATTTCTACCGGCCCATCGATTGTTCTTGAAGTCCCTGTCTCTTATACACATCT
>JAOAFQ010000083.1 GCA_026416195.1 Candidatus Aminicenantota bacterium
CCTTAAGTTTATGATGCTGGCCGAAGGTCAGGCCCATCTTTATCCACGCCTTGGCCGGACGATGGAATGGGACACGGCTGCCGGCCAGGCCATCCTGGAGGAGGCCGGCGGGCAGGTCCTGGAGTTTTACAGCCGAAGTCGCCTGACCTATAACAAAAAATCCTTAGAAAACCCACCTTTCCTGGCTACGGCCAGATTAAGAGAATAGAGAAAAATATACTCTAGGTTTCGTCATTAATTGAATAGAATAGCATAATCAAGCTATAATCAAGAGGTAAAAAGGATTATGAAAGAAAACATTTATTTGGATTTTTTAAAGACATCTGATTTGGAAAAAGTAAAACTCTTCTTCTTTAATACCTTGTTATTAACCAATCATGATCATAAATTTTTTGTGGATTGGAACAAAGTAAGAAATAAAGTTAAAGAATATGAAATCGCGCTTAATATATTGAATACGCTTATCAGAAATGATGATTTTGATAAAACATTAAGGATTATACTGAACAAATATCCAGAAGTTCTTCCCTGTATTCCACTTCTTCTAGCAGTCCGTGAATATGATATGTATGTAATGGAAGACTTCAAGTCAAATCCTAATGACATAATTCATTATGATTTTTCGAAACGGAAATTGACCAAAGAAGAAACGGAGCAAATAGTCGCGTTTATTGAGAAAACAGGACTTAAATCATTTTTCCAAGAACTTTCGACAGCAAGCCTCCAAGATTATATGTATGGGATTGAGGTCGGTACAGACTCTAATGCCAGGAAAAACAGGAGCGGAAGCCTTGCTGAAGAAATGTTAGGAGATGAAATAGAAAAAGTTAAACATGAAGCTAAAATTAAGATTATAATGGCTCAAAAAACATTTAAACAAATAGAAAAACTCGGATTTTCTGTTCCGAAGAGTTTAAGAGAGCGAAAGGCTGATTTTATTGTTATAAAAGAATCAGAAATAGCTATTGATATTGAAGTAAATTTCTATAACGTTGGGGGGTCAAAACCTCAAGAAATCGTTGATTCCTATATACATAGGCAAGAGGAATTGAAGCAGGCGGGGATTAAATTAGTTTGGGTTACCGATGGCCCGGGGTGGAAGTCTGGCCCAAATCAACTAGATAAAGCGCTGGATGAAATTGATTATATTCTTAATTTTAAGCTTGTTAAACTTGGCTTGCTCAAAAAAGTCTTGAAAGAAATTTGATTTATGAAACTTAATAATAAAAGAATAAAGTCAGAAGAAGGGCTAAAGAAAGCTATTTTAGAAGAAAAAAAACGGGGAGTTCCAGATATCGAAATAGGCAAGAAATTTGGAGTTCCATATAAGTACATAGAGAAGGTTATCACTCAGCAGACGGGAATCAATATTAGCAATCTTAATAAAAACAAGAAAATAAAATATCTTTCTCCTCCGAATTTTAAACTAGAAGAGACCTCGGTATGGAGTTTCAAACAAAGAGGAGATTGGGCTACGCATAGCGGAGAATATAGAGGTAATTATTCACCTTATATTCCAAGAAATATTATCCTGCGTTATTCAAAGCCTGGGGATCTGGTACTTGACATGTTTTGCGGTGCAGGCACAACTGCAATTGAAGCGAAATTATTAGGAAGAAGGTGTATTGCCTCCGATATAAATGAGAAGGCCATCGAGTTGGCAAGAAATAACCTTGATTTCCAAATAAATCGATTGGTATTTCCAGATGATTCAGTGCAAGAATATTATGAACCAGAATTATATGTCCATGATGCGAGAGATCTATCCTGGCTCAAGGATGATTCCATAGATTTGATCTGTACTCATCCGCCTTATGCGAACATTATTCAATATACCAATAATAAAGCCGCGGACCTATCTTTCCTTGATATAGAGGAATTTATTGAAGAGATGAAAAAAGTTGCTGCCGAATGTTTTAGGGTATTGAGACCAGGGAAGCAACTGGCACTTTTGATAGGGGACACGAGGCGGAAGAAGCACGTAATACCACTCGGTTTCATGCTGATAAATGTATTTCTTGATGCCGGTTTTAATCTAAGAGAACTGGTAATAAAAAGGCAGCATAATTGTAAGACCACTGGCTTCTGGTATGAGAAGAGTATCAAGAATAATTTTCTTCTTCTGGCTCATGAATATCTTCCAATTTTTGATAAACCCACGTCATTAAAAAGGCAACGCAGAGTGTCTGAAGAAGATACTGCATTTGTCAGCACAACGGTTCCGCTATTAATCAAGAAGCCATTGTCTTCATTAGAAACAACTACGGTATGGATTTATCCTGACGGCCAAAGAGATAACTATTTAGCTCACAATCTGATCCAGAGATATGCCCGGGATGGCAAATACCTAAAGATCGAAATAAGGCCGAGGATTGAAGATTATGAAACAAAAGAATTGGTTTCTCAACGAGATCGATATAAGTTTATATGGATCGACACCTCAAAAGCAGAGGGAAACATAAGGGTTGATCCTGAAGTCTATTTAGGATTGGTAAAAGAGTTGGCTGACAAGGCACTCAATTTGCTTGAAGGAGGAGGCTTCATCGCTATAGGAGCTAAAGATATGCGGTTTGATGGCAAGCTTATTGCATTTGCCAAGCTGACGGTAGACGAACTAAAGAATGATAAGATCTGGTTAAAAGAAATAATTGTTGTTTCGGAAGAAAGTGATAAAAAATTAATTGAAGAAAGAATCTACGCAAATAAGGAGAAACAACAGGAATTGCAGATTTCTCATAGTTATATTCTAGTTTATGAAAAGAAGAGCTGAGAGTTAATTATTTCAACCAGTTTTTATCGCTCCAAGAGAAATTATTTATTTCAGCTTCCCAGGATGAGGTGGGAGACGAGTTCGGCAGTGCGCAAGGCAGTCGGTACCCCACCCATAAAAAGTTCGCTGGCTGCATAAATTCCGACCATCAACAGGTTCCTGACCGGCGTTTCCCCCAGCAGTTTCCGTTCGAAGCTTTGAGTCCATTCTCCACTCCAGCTCCAGCCGGCTATTGACCCCCGGTACCGGTGACCCCAGTCCTGGTAGGTAAGCGGGGTGGCCACTTCCATGAGCTCGATGGCTTCACTCAGGCCCG
>JAOAFQ010000102.1 GCA_026416195.1 Candidatus Aminicenantota bacterium
AAAATAATCAAATTTTCCCTTATTCTCTCAAAAATATTTAGTTTCTTTTTTTCGTCCTTTTCTACGGCATATCTTGATACCAAACAAGATAAAGAAATAAGAGAGAATCGCTGCTGGAGGGCCAAGATAAAAAGAAAGAAATAATGAGCTTTTAGATGATCGGGAAGAGTAACTCTGAAAAAGGGCGTATCAGGTGCATCAAAATAGATAAAGGCACCACCATCAAGAGAAAAGGTAAACAAGCTGTCTTGAGTGTAATGTAAATTATTTGGATGATTTAAATCGAGGTCATCTCTTGATGGGAAAATTTGTTGCTTTGAGTGGAAAAAATTTCTAATTTTATATATAAAATATGGCTTATCTTCCTCTTTCACTTCTTTAGCGAAAATATTGACATAGGGAAGCATTTGTCCGTATATATAGATATCATCCCACCATCTTTGTTTATCTCGAACAACTGTAAGGAGCAACATATCAATAATTTCATCCAACTGGCCAATTCCATCTGGATGGTTTTGCAATCCGCCACAAGGCTGGGGAAAAAAGGGTTGCCAGATTGGTTCCCGCTTTTCTTTATCAAAGCCAATTTTTCTCTGAAGAAATATTTTTTTGGAACGGTTTCCTTTAAAAAAGCGGAAGTAATGTAAGAAATCAAACCAAGCATCTGTATCGTCAACTTTTGGCTTAGCTTCAAGGCATAAAAGTCCAACTCCAGAAATAAATAGAGCTAGTTGAATGTTAATTATTTGAAATGGAATTTTTTCCTCGGGTAGTTCTTTTTTATCTCGCATCAGTAGGTACCAGTCACATTTGCTTCCCAAGTATTTTGGGGATGATAAAAATTCATTATTTAGTTTTAAGAACCAAGCTGTCGCCTCTATGTCTTCCGTTGGATTTATATATTTTGAGACATGACGAATTAAATCATCTTTGGGAAATGAATCATCTTCTTCCCAGACAATAATTTCTTTAGATTCTCCTTGTTCTTGGCTGGTTACTTTAAGACTGATATTTCCAGTGAAGTTTGAAAAGAGACTAGGTTCGAATGTAAAGGGATAAACAAACTTAATTGTTGAAATTTCTTCAATTTTTCCTTCAGACATGTTAATTTCTCCACTTTATAAATTTTAAGAAGCTAAATTCTCTTAAACTAATTACTAATTTAAAATTCATTTTATTCTAATATTTTAATTAACTTTTCCTAGAAAGTTAAAGCATTTATGTTTTTAGGCCCTTTTTATTTGATTTCCTTATGTCCTTGGATGCGGGGATATATTGGTATTGATATATAGTAATTGCCACATTAAAACCTATAGCTAATTCAAGATAAATTGAGACAGTTAGGACCATCCAAGTGAATCCCATTTTTAACTTTTCGATGTACTCTTCTGGAGTCATCCCTAATGCTTGCCACCTAAAAGACCGTTTCCATAGTAATGATTCAAAAAAATTGATTGGAGTTATCTTACTAAACTCGTATAATTTGTATATTAATCCCCCCATCGCAAGAATAAAACCAATTACCATAAAAATAATCGATAAAACAAACAAAAGCTTAGAGGTAAATAAATCAAGCTTGTTGTTAGGGTGAGAGTAGCCAACAATAGCTAAGAGGCCAGCTAAAAGAGGGAAGAAAGCAATAAGAAGGAACGATTCTGTTCCTCTACTTGATAATAAAGTGGCGATTACATAAACGACAGCTAAAGGAATACATACAGTAGTGAAAGTCGAAGAGATCACGTCTTGAGGTTTCCTTTTCGCCCATTCAATGATGATCCAGAAAAATAAAGTTGTTGATAGGGAAGCTA
The DNA here is from genome assembly GCA_026416195.1 of Candidatus Aminicenantota bacterium. GTDB lineage: Bacteria > Acidobacteriota > Aminicenantia > Aminicenantales > CALLJL01 > CALLJL01. The sequence goes on from JAOAFQ010000102.1 coordinate 1,809, forward strand.
AAAAGAAATTAAAAGCCATATCGATAACAATCGCCCAGAGTTTTGAATTCTTAGGGAAAAAAAGAAAAGTACCATATGGATCTATCCCTGTATATGAAGTCACTAAAAGAGGAGAATTAAGAATGACAAGAAGCGAGATTAATAATAAGGCTCCATAGGAGCGAAATCTAGTCCCGGCTTCTGATTCTACTCTTAGACCAAGGAATCTTTTAGTTCTTTTGAATTGGTCAATAAAAGATAACGCCAGAATAAATAAGATAAATGCGAGGAAGACAGATTCTTTATTAATTTTAAAAAGGCTGAAAAGGAGGCCACCTATTGGATTCAAAAATAGATATATGCTTGCGCTTGGAAGAATAGTTCGGCCAATTATCTTTGGAACCTCAGGTACCTCGGTATAGATTGTGGAGTACCGAGGACCTTTGTCAAATTCGCAATAAAACCATTCAATGACTCTAAGGAGGATTCCTAGAATATTATAAATATCTCGTCGGGTAAAGATTATTTTCTCTCCCCCATGCCTAGCTTTATTCGCAAAGATTCTTATGGTATGGAGATATGAAGCTATTTCCGCAGGGATTATGGCTTCTTTTTGAAGATTTTCAATTTTATGATATAGAACGCCGCTTTCCTTTTTTATTGATATCGTTGCTTCAATCTCGTTGATCAGCCTTTCTTCTATCGCCCCGGCACTAAT
>JAOAFQ010000115.1 GCA_026416195.1 Candidatus Aminicenantota bacterium
AACTAAAGGTAACATTACATGTAACCTATAGTTCATAACTATGAAAAAAGCAAGCCTTTAGCCATTCTCCGGAGGGGGAGTACCGTTTTTTCTTTTAAGAATATTCTCTTGGCTTCGGGAGAAAGTAATGCCTCCCTTTTAAAAAGGCGTCTCAATTATTATGTTCAAAAAGGGGAGCTTTACCCGATCCGCAAAGGAATCTATGCCAAGGACAAAGATTATGATCGACTAGAACTGGCCACCAAAATTTATACGCCCGCTTATATCAGCCTTGAAACCGTCCTGGCTCGAGAAGGCATAATTTTTCAGCATTATGATCGAATCTTCGTGGTGAGTTATTTAAGCCGCGAGATTTTCTGCGACGGTCAGATCTATGTTTTTAGGCGAATAAAAGATTCTGTCTTGATGAACCCCCTCGGCGTAGAGAATAAAGGCCACTATTACATCGCCTCAATGGAAAGGGCTTTTCTGGACACGATCTATCTTAACAAAAACTATCATTTTGACAATTTATCTTCCATTGACTGGGATAAATGCCTCGAAATGGTGTCTATTTATGAAAGCAAAGCAATGGCAAAAAGGTTAAATTCTTATTATAAAATTGCGAAACATGCTTGACCGAAACGTCCACCGAACGATTCTGCTTCAGATTCTAAAAGATATATATACGGATCCTTCCCTTGGCCCTTTTTTAGGTTTTAAAGGGGGAACAGCCGCGAACCTCTTTTATGGCCTCGGCCGGTTTTCAGTCGATCTTGATTTTGACCTTCTAAGAGAAGATAAAGGGAATCTAGTTTTAGAAAGAATGGATAAAATCCTCCGGGAATATGGAATCATAAAGGAAAAGTATAAGAAAAAACATACGTTACTCTTCGTTCTTTCTTATGATGAGAAAGCTCAGAACATCAAGATCGAGATTAATCGTAGGAAGTTCGGTTCTCGCTATGAGCTGAAGAATTATCTCGGGATCTCGATGTTAGTCATGGCTAAGGAAGACATGTTTGCTCATAAGCTGGTAGCTATCTTGGAGCGGGTTAAGACAGCAAAATCGCTGGCCAATAAACAAAAAACCTGGGCCAAAGCCCATCTTAAAAGAGACACAATATTTCTGTTGAAAGCACGGTTAGAGCAAGAAAGATAAGATGGAACTGGGAAGGGTCAGCCGGTCTTTCGGTCTAAGCCTAATTAATTTTCCTTTAATCGCTTTCTTACTCATAGTTAAATTATCAGAATTTCTTAATTTCATACTTTCAAATATGGAAAAATCTCATCTGGCAAAATTTCAGCCCAAGCTCTGAGGCGAGGCTTAGTTCTCAGATTCTCATTCTTGGCGAGGTTATATGGTCATGTGGAGAGAGAAAAAGTACTCGGCGAGACCTGAAAAAAATCCGTTATTCGATAACCTTATCTATGATTATTAAATTATTTAATTTAGACTTGAAAAATGTATGTGTCCCCATTTTTAAAAAATAAATTGTTTAGATGGGCGATCGTTTTGATTTTAATTAGTTTTGTCTCATCCTTTTATCCTTTACCTCTGGCTGCTTGGAAAACAATTGTTCACACCCACTTGACTTTGATCTGTCGTCAAGATGCCTTGGATGATGGCAAACTGATAATTTACGAAATGGATTACGAGAATGGCCGGCTTAAACTCGATGCTCAGGGGCGCCCTGTGGAAATTGGCCGCTATGAAATTGATCCCCTGATTCTTCAGGCAATAAGACAATATCCTGATCACTTAAAGGCCGGAGTAGTTGGAACCGATGTTCTTCCTGACCTCATCACAGCTCAAACAATTGTTC
>JAOAFQ010000125.1 GCA_026416195.1 Candidatus Aminicenantota bacterium
AGCACCACATCTTGATTAAGAATAAGAATAGCCTTACCTTTGGCCTTTTTCAGTCCGAAATTGACTGCTCGAGCAAAATGACGATTGCGCGAAAAGCGGAAAAGCTGAATTTGAGGGAAATTATTCTTAATAATCTCACAAGTCTTATCTTGAGAGGCATTGTCAACTACAATAATCTCCAATTGAGGCCAAGTCTGCTCGCTAAGAGATTTCAAGCAATCATAAATATATTTTTCTCCGTTGTAAGTAATAACGACTGCGCTTATTAGGAACAAATCTTTATCGCTTCGATCTAAAATTATTTCTCTTGAAGAAAAAACTTCTCTTTGGCTGCCAGCCAATTTCTCAGAGCCATAGCTAAATTCTTCAAAGTTAACCTCAACCAACTCTTTTTCGTCTGAAGATAGGGCGCTTTTTCCATCAACGAGAATTAGCCCCGCTTTATAAAGAACGTAAAGATAGGTGGAGAAGGAGGCTTTAACTAAATTAAGGAGGTCATGATTGAAATTTTTATTACTCTCAGCTTCCCTATTTATTATCAACCTCTTTTCTTGGATTTTCTCCCTATAATTGTCTTTTAATAGCTCTAAACTTTTTTCTATTTCGATTTTTTCATTCCACCTAGATTTATTATCTTCAATTATTTTAGATATGATGGGTTCTATTTTTTTAGCTAATTCTTCAACTCTTGAGGGCAAAGACTTCCAAATTAAAGCTCCCACTTTATCCGTTTCAACTCGCCGACTTGAAGAAAAGACAAAATAATAGTTGGTCTTTTTTGTCTCAGGTTCAAAGAGTTCAAGAAGATAAAAATTTTTATTTTGACTGAGGTTGGCTTCAGGTCGGATTATCATCTTTTAATTTTTAATCGCCTCGATTCTTTTTTAACCCATTCTTCAAAAAACTCAATCCAGCTCTTTTAAACAAAATAGCCTTATTTAAATTTTTTATCTAATTCTAATTTTTGACTCATTTTAATTTTCTATAATTTATTTTAATTTCCTTTAATTAATAAATTCCTTTAATTAATATCCTTAGCCTATTCTCCAGATCTATTACTTAATTTTTTACGATTTAATTCTGCTATTTCGGCTAGCTCGCCGGTAAACAATTATTTCTGGCTGATAAAAAAATTTGAGGGCTGGAGACTCTTTCGCCCATAAGAAAAAATCTTTTTTCTTGACTTTACCTTTTTTGTTTTGTTTATAAAAAACAGCTTCTTTGGGGAAAAAAAGGCATTCGCTAAAAAGCCAGCTAGCTCTCTGGCTCGAAAAAATCCAAGTTGGATTTTGAAGCCAGCCAACAACTAATTTTAGAGGTGAGAAGTTACGACCACACCAAACCCCGTACTTTCTTTTGCCTTCAATAAGGCGTGGACTAAGGACCGGACAGAGGTTGTTTCGTTCTTGAAGTCGCTTTGCTTTCTGATGCAAAAGAGAAACCGTATCAGCTGGCAAGAGAATTTTTTCGTTTAAAAGAAGAATCCAGTCCCCTTTAAGAGATAAAATGATCTTATTGAGCTGATTTAGTCTGAGACATGGTTCTTCCTTCCAATAAAATTTAACTCCAGGAAAATTGTTTTTTAGATGGGGCGAAATTTTTCCCCTAATCACCCAGACCGCCACCTCCAAAAATGTTTCTATTTTCTGACTCAAAAGATGATGAAGACATTCAGTCAGATCATCTTCATCGCCTTCACTTATCACCATGGCTGAAATCCCCTTCAACCGTTTGGAGTCAAGAATTAAATTGGTTAGGGTAATAGCTTCCTCTAAGCTGAATTGAAAGCTTTCTTTTTGAAGCTGGTCTAAGATCTTTTCAGCTATCGCTTCGAGCGCCTTCAAGTCTAATCGACGGGAATAAATCCAAAAATGGCGAGAAAAGGGTGGAGTCAATTCCTCTCTTTGGCTAAAGCTCAGCCAAAAGCAATCAAGGAGATCAAAAATCTCAGCTTTTTTAAAATAATCAAGAAAAAGAAAGCGCAAGGACTGAAAGGCAAGCCAGCGAGAAAGAGAACCAAAGGAAAATTCGACCCCTGCCGGCATTCTCCCTTTAAGCCAGGCTGTTACTGTTTCTTTAGGGGGAAGACCTTTTTCCAAGTGGTCTTGGAGTTGGCGATGCTCAACTCCATAAATTTCCTTTATAAGTTTAGATAAACTTTGGTCAGCTCTTTCGATTTCAGTCGAAGCGAAAGGCGCGGAAAGGACAACTGAATGGGCGGCGACTCGACAGAGTTCAGCAATAAATGTTTCCCGACTCGATGGAGCAATGTGTTCAAGGACATCAAGGGCGGCTACAACCTCGATGGAATGATCAGCAAAGGGAAGGTGCAAAGCATTTCCTTGAACCAATCTTTTGCCTTTTAAAGGATAATAGGCCAAATCAAGAGTGAGACCAGAGGCTTGGCAGATAGCCTCAAGGGGAAGCCAGTAGCCGGAACCATCTTTAAGAGGAGAAAGGCCGCCGACATCGAGAACTTTAATTTGACCTCCCTTTTCTTTTTCAATGAAACTCTGGTCATTTTTAATAAGACTTATCTCGCGTAAAAATTCCCGCAAAACCGCATACCGCTGATACTGATCGACTGTCCACAAGAAAGGGGACTCCAGCTTCTGCAATGGATAAGCCACCTTAAAACACCATTCAATTCTTATTTTCTTCTATCTCATTTTATTTAACCATTTTTACGCGGTGGAGAGGAGCCAGCGGCATTCAAGGCGGACAGCTCCGAAAGCTGCAAGGCCTGGGCTTTTTACCCGGAAAAAATACATCATTTCATGGTGATCGTAGGCGGGGGTCAAAGTTGAGTCATAGACTGAAGCCGAAAAAAGGTAATCACCTTCAAGAAGCGGCAAAGAATCAATTATGAACCTGATTGTTCCACGAGACGGCAACTTCTTTTTCTCGGTATCAATTTTAGCCAACTGTTGATTAAGTCTATCTTGGAATAGGCGTTCTGGTTGCTCCTCTTCTTTTAATATCTCAGAGTTGGCTGTAAGATGGACAAATGAGTTGTTTTCTTTATCTTGAATTGTTATCTTTCCCTCTAATTTTTCATTTTCTCCCTGGCTTAAGGGTTCAGCTGAAGCTTGCGATTCTATTTGTTTTTTAGAGGAAAATGGGTGGGCCTCCATTTGTTGATCAAGAGTGTTTGGACCATAAAGCAACATCCGATAAATCGTATAAATAGCGACTCCAAAAACAGGTTCATCTTCGATTCCATGATTAACATAGGAAAGGCGGGCTTCGAAGTAATCGCCTGTCCTGAAAACATCTTTAGGTTGGCCGGCTTCATCGACAAATTCAACCTTTGTTATTTCAACTTGCCGGTTGCCCCAGCGCCGAGCATCATTCAGCACAGTTTGTTCAGGAGAAAGGGTAGGTCGTCCTGAAATAACT
>JAOAFQ010000065.1 GCA_026416195.1 Candidatus Aminicenantota bacterium
TCGCTCGTCGGCAGCGTCAGATGTGTATAAGAGACAGATATAGGCTGCTGCTTGGGAAAGTTCGTGGGCCATTTTACCATCTGAACGCTGCCATTTTTGGGTAAAGGCTAAAGAAGCTCTCGCTTCCTCGGTCATTCCAAGACTATGGAGAGCCAGGCTATTTATAAAGGCATCACCTCCAAAAAACCAGCCAAAACCAGGTCGACCACTTGTGCCCGATGGCCCGATTCCAGCAACCATTCCATAACCTAAGTCTGGATTATTTACCATAAGATTATCTAATGAGATTTTGGCCCATTCTAAAGCTAGATCAAGTTCAGAATAAGGAGTCTTAATTCGAATGGTCTTAGCTCTGAGTTGTTGATAGTGGTCAAAAGCTTCGTGATATATTTTTTTAGGATCAGACAAAATCTTTTCATAAATTTGTCTGATCTCTTTTCTTTCTCCTTTACCTCCGACTACAGCGATGGGAATGAATTTACCCTTAACCTGCTGTGGCTCAGCAATCCTAATCAAAAACTCAGAAGGTGTGTCAGCTAACATGTGAGCTGGGGTGTAAGAAATGCCTTCAGCGGCCGGCGAGCCTACGTAGGCATGATTTCTTCTCGTCGGCTCAGAAATTAAATAAGCTTTAAGCTCCTTATCCCAATAAGCATATTGGCCGCCTAAACCAGCTGGCCACATTGGCTGAAGCACTGGTAAAAAAGAAACGACAATCGTTAGAGGTTCATCGGTAGAAATCTCAAGCAAAATTAAGCCGCCAGGTTCGTTGATCGAAGCAATATAAATTGCTCTAATCGTAAAAGATTGGTAAGTATAAGTAAAAAAAGTGGCAGCGGGCGTAGTTATAAAATGGCGAACGATGTCTCGGCTGCGAATAGGCTGAGTACTCGAACCAGTTAAAAATGAAAATTCAAAATTGCGGACCAGCTTAAGAGGATAGGCCCAGGCTTCAAAGGTTCCGCTCTCATAGCCAATAAAAGCGAAACGACGACCGACTTTATCCCAAGGAGAAAATGGCTGGGCTAACCGCTCCAACTTCAAATCATCCATCACTATAGGAAAAGAGGGGATATATCCTCCCACTTGAGCTTCACCGCTTAAAGGAATTAAGTTATTTAAAGTTAAAATTAAAAACAAAATTAAAAAAGAAACTAGGAAACTAAATTGCTTCATCTCTTTCTCCATTATATTTTGATTTGTTTCAAACGCTGACATTATAATCTTTCTCTAATAAAACTAAAAACACTTTTGGAAATGCCCATTGAGTCAAATTATTCTAAAGATCACCAGGTTAAGTGCCTCCCGAAAAGAATGAAATTTTCTCTTAAGATTTTCAGTCAACTATAGAAGAGGAACATAAAAGGCGAGGTCGTTTAAAGAAAAGTGCAAGAAAGACAAACCGCTTGCTTATTATTTTTAGCTTGATTAAGAAAAGGATAAATTCTCTTCTCTCTCAATTTAATCAAAATAAGCTTTATTGATCGTTGAACATAAAAAGGAAAAAAGGAACAGTCCTCTTTTCCTTAAGATTAAAACCAAAGGGACTAAATTATTAATCGAGCATTTTCAAAGTAAAGATAAGGCAACGGTCATAGATAACTTTAAGACCATAGCCTCTGGCTTTATGAACAGCTTCCTCGGACCATGAACCTGGTGGCATCCAGACAACCGGAATGGCCAATTCGTGACATTCCTCAATAACTTTTAAAGTAGCTTCTGGGGGGATTACTGTTACGACCACATCCGGCTTTTCAGCTAATTGTCGTAGCGAGGGAAAACATCTAGTTTCAAAAATAGACTCATATCTAGGATTGATTGGAAAAACTTTATAATTGGCTTCCTTTAAGGCTTTAAAAATCTTATAACCATATTTCTCTTCATTAACAGTGGCCCCCACAACCGCAAATGTCTGAGAATTTTTTAAAATTTCCATTGCTTCTTTAATTTCTTCCATTTTAATTTTGAGACGATATCTTTAATTATAACTATTAAGCCAAGGGTCCAGCCGCGCTTCTAAGCCAATGTTTGATTTCCTCCATGGAAGGAATCCGACCTGAACAGACAACTTGGCCATTAATTATTAAGGCTGGGGTGCTAAAAATTTTAAATTCCGCAATTTTCTTAAGATCAGTAATTTTTTGGACGTCAGCCGTAAGATTCAACTCAGCCAAAGCATTTAAGGTTCGCTTTTCCACTTCATGACAACGAGGACAACCTGGCCCTAAAATCCTTATCTCTATCATTCTATACCTCCAGCAAAAAATAATATTAATCAAAAATTAAATTACTGCTCAACCAGCCAACGAGAGTTCCTAAAATAACAATAGTTATTATATAGACAATAGCTTTCTTGAAACTAAAAACTCTTATTATGGCCAGCATGCTGGGTAGACTCAAGCCAGGCCCAGTAAGAAGTAAAGCTAAAGCTGGGCCTTTTCCCATGCCGAGTTTCAACAGGGTATCAACAAAGGGAGCTTCGGTCAGAGTGGCAAAATAACTGAAGGCTCCAATAATTGTGGCCAAAAAAGAAGCTAGAATCCCCCGTCCAGCCAACCATCGCTCGATGAAACTTTGAGGGACTATTTTTCCAATAAGGCCAATAATGAAAACGCCCGCGAGAAGAAGCGGAAAAATTATTTTGACAAACCACCAGCTCTCTTGGAGCCAGGCTCCAATTTCTTCTTTCTTTTTAGTTAAGAGAGCGTAAGTAGCCACAATTGCTATTCCAATAAGCCAGATATAAATTTTATGAAGATAAGGGCCTTTTCTAATAAGATAATTGGGCGCTAATAAGGTGGCAACAATTAATAAAAGAAGAATTACATCCTGCTTTTTCATAATCCTTTTTTCCGCGGCTTCAAAAGCAAACGATCTTTGCTTCTCTTCCTTCCAAAAAAAAGAACTCATAACGCCCCCCACAACCAGAGCCATCAGGAGGGCAGCAGCAATTCTAATCAGAGCCAAGTCATAACCAAGGATAGCGCCGGTATAGGTAATAGCCAAAATATTAGCAGCTGGAGCAACCCAAAGGACAATAAAGGCAGCACCCACCCCTGCACCTTGATAATAAAGACTGCTAGAAACCGGAATTACCGTGCACGAACAAACGGCAATAAAAAAACTGCTCATAGCGGCCAAAATGTAAGAAATTATTCGTTTAGCCTTAGCTCCAAAATAACGAATTATGGCTTCCTTGGAGACAAAACTAACCATACCTCCAGCCAAAAGAAAAGCGGGGATGAGACAAGTGAGAACATGATAGACAACATAATCTTCAAGAGCTTGCCAACCGCCTTTTAAAATTTCGAGGACCATAGCTTAACCTCCTTGGCCTCGGTTTCAATTATCAATAAGCTCGTTTGGTTCTCAAGCTTCTTTGGCTTACTGCGGCCAAAGCTTTTTTCTCGCTTTCGCCCAG
>JAOAFQ010000234.1 GCA_026416195.1 Candidatus Aminicenantota bacterium
CCTTGATATACACGGCTCCACCCAAGGCTGCTTCTCTTTCGATATTAATTACGCCACCTCGGCCAACAGCAGTTCTTGCAGTGATTCGAGTGGGTTTACCAAAGGCAAATTCACCCAATTGATAGACAGATAAGCCATTGACTTGACCAATGGCTTCTCCCTGGGTATCAATCAAGAGCAGACCATCTTCAATGAGTTCCTGAATCTTGTCTTCAATTAAACTAAGGCGTTCAAATCTTTCGTCAATTGACTTTTCCACATGATGGCGAGTGACTAAAGAAGCTCCCTCTTTTCGAGCCCAAAAGTCAGCTTCCCGAATTACATCAGCTAGGATATGGAAACGGGTCGACATTTTTTTCTGCCGCCCAGCTAACCTTACTCCAAATTCAATTATTGCCGCTATCCCCTCTCGATCAAAAGGAAGAAGTTTATCCTCATCGCAAATCTTACGGATGAAGCGGGCATAATCAATAATTGCCTTGTCAGTTTTGAGCATTTCCGAATCAAATTCAGCCTTAACCTTAAAAATTTTCTTAAAATCTTCATCAAGGTAATAGAGAAGATCATAAAGAGGGGCATCTCCGATCAGGACCACTTTGACCTGACAGGGCACTGGCTGTGGCTTTAATCGAGCGGTAGAAATCAAGAAGAGAGGTGGATAATTCTGAATTTCCAATTGTTGATTTTTTAAACTCCTTTTTAGAGTGGTCCAAACTCCTGGTTCGATAAGGGCATCTAAAGCATTCATGACTAAATAGCCACCATTAGCCTTTAAAAAGGAGCCAGCTTTAATTTTGGTAAAATCGGTTTGCCAGAGACCTGAACGAGTCAAACTAACTTCTATTGATCCAAAAAGATTGTTATAAGTTGGATTAGTTTCAATAATAACAGGGGCAGTTTTAAGTTCAGCATTGTCAACGAGCAGATTGACGCGGTAAGGCAGAAAGGATTCGCTAAAATCTTTCTCTTTGTCTTCTTTTTTTTGTTCCTTAAAGAGATCCAAATTGGCAATTAGACTTTTTTCTACTTCAACCAAATAATCATCCACCCCTGAATAGGGAAAACGAGACCGAATTTCATTAATAGCCCCACTAATGATAGGGGTAATAGCTTCTGCGTCCCAATTTTTAAGGAGAGTTCGGGTTTCTTCTTCTATTTCCCGGAGACGTTCAAATATTTTTTCGAGTTCAGCCGAGAGGGCTTCATAGCGATTTTTTAATCTTTCTAGTTCTTCAGGGGGAAATTTCTTTTCCCGAACTAAGGCTTCAAGTTTGCTGAAGGAAACGGGTCGGCCTTCAATCAGCGGGACAAGGTCGGGTTTAACAAAAAGGCCCATCTGGACTTGAATCACAGAGAAACCTTCTTCTGCTACTTGAGATTCGAAACGCTCCAAGATTTCTTTCTGTTTGCGCTGCTGGTTTTCGATGATAACTTCTTTGCGCTCCGTATAATAATGGCTTTTAAGGAGTTCAGGAATGTTGATGCTGAGCATTTCGATCAAATTGGCCATGGCTTGCTTAAACCGTCGACCTTGGCCTGCTGGCAGATGCAGCAGAACTGGTTCATCAGGATGGCTAAAATTATTAACATAGAGAAGGTCAGGAGGAATAACCTGATCTTTTTCCATTTTCTCTAATTTCTCAAGCAACTGTTTAATGGCTGTAGTTCGACCAGTCCCAACCATGCCAGTTATAAAAATGTTGTAGCCAATGCTTTTGACTTCCAGCCCAGTTTGAATCGCCTTTATAGCCCTATCTTGACCGATGATTTCATCACAGGGACTACAGTCTAGAGTAGTCTCAAAGGGAATTTTTTCGAGTGGGCAACGCCAACGGAGCTTTTCAGCTGGCAAAGAAGGAAAGTTAGTCTTTCTTTTAAGATTCATTTTAACTCGCCCTTTAAAATCTTTTTTAATTTAATCCTCTTTAAAATATCAACCTTTAGGGTTAAATGTCAAAAGTAGTTTAAGTTGACGGCTTAAACAAAGTATCTTAAATAAGTTGCTAAAACAATAAGTGAAAAAATCAATTTCTTTTGTTAAAATAGGACAAAATTACAAAAGGTAAACTTAAATGATTCAAATTAAGCCAGTCAAAGGGAGAGAGGATTTAAAAAATTTTATTTTATTTCCCTGGAAAATTTATTCCAGTGATCCTAATTGGGTTCCCCCCTTGATTAAAGAAATGAAGGAAAAACTAGATTTGAAAAAAAACCCCTTTTTTGAGCATGCCTCCATGGAGCTCTTTTTGGCCGTTGATAAAGGAGAAATTGTTGGCCGAATTGCGGCCATTATTGATGACCTTCACAATCAAATTCATAACGAACGGGTAGTCTTTTTTGGCCTTTATGAAAGTATTAATGAGGAACAAGTAGCTCGAGCTTTGATTGAGGCCGCCATTGATTGGGGGAAAAGCCGAGGAATGAATCTTTTACGAGGGCCAATGAATCTTTCGATGAACGATGAATGCGCCTTTCTGATTGAGGGTTTTGATTCCCCTCCGGTAATTATGATGCCCTATAATCCGCCTTATTATAATGAATTAATGACCAAATGCGGCCTAATTAAAGCTAAAGATCTTTTTGCTTATTACATGGCGAGAAATCATGAAACGGCCGCTAAAATTAAGACCATTGTTGACCGGGTTAAAGAGGAGACTAAATTTCGTCTTCGCTTGGTTGATATGAAGAGATTAGAAGAGGAAGCGAGAAAAATTCAGCAAATTTATAATGACGCTTGGTCACGCAATTGGGGTTTTGTCCCCTGGACTGAAAAGGAAATGAAACATATGGTCAAGAGGCTCAAACAATTTGCTGATCCCTATCTCGTGATTTTGGCTGAAGATCAAGCTGGCCGACCTATTGGCTTTGCTTTTGGTCTTCCCAACTACAATGAAATCTTAAAGAAACTCAATGGTCGACTAACCCCATGGGGACTCGCTCTTTTTCTTTTAAATCGCCGTCGGATAAAGGGCATGAGAGCCTTGGTTTTTGGAGTAGTCAAGGATTATCAACATACAGGTATAAGCTATTGGCTTTATTGGCAACTTGAAGAAAATGCTCTTAAAAGAGGTTATGAATGGTGTGAAATGTCTTGGCTCCTTGAAGATAATGTTCCTATTCTACGTTTTTGTGAATCTATCGGTGGCCGATTATATAAAAAATATAGAATTTATCAAAAAGAGATTTAAAGAATGAGGAGGGAAAGTGGACTTTAAAAATTTGTGGCTTCGCCAAGCCGAGGGCCTCGGTTGGATAACTATTAACCGACCAGATAAGCTAAACGCTCTTAATCGAGAAACCATCGAAGAACTCATTCAGGCCTTCGAAAACTGGCGGCATGATGAGGAAGTGCTAGCGGTGATTCTTACTGGAGCTGGAGAAAAGGCTTTTGTGGCCGGGGCTGATATTAGCGAACTGGCAAGGTTAGATGAAAGTTCTGGCCGAGAATATGCTCGTCGTGGCCAGGAATTGACCCTAATCATAGAGAATTATCCCAAGCCAGTACTTGCAGTAATTAACGGCTACGCTCTCGGTGGAGGTACTGAGCTGGCGATGGCTTGTCATCTTCGTCTGGCCTCAGAGACAGCCAAAATGGGTCAGCCAGAAGTTAAACTTGGCCTTATTCCAGGGTTTGGGGGAACTCAACGACTCGCCAGATTAATCGGCAAGGGAAGAGCTTTGGAAGTTATTCTTTCAGGTCGGATGGTTACGGCTTCGGAGGCCTTGAGTTGGGGATTGGTCAATCGGGTAGTTCCGACAGAGCGTTTAATGGAGGAAGCTGAGAATTTGGCTAAAGAAATTATTAAAAATGGACCTCTGGCTTTAGGCCTAGCCATTGAAGCTATCAATCGAGGTCTTGATCGACCGCTCGAGGAAGCTTTGGAAATAGAGGCTGAAATTTTTGGCCAGGTTTGTGCCACTGAAGATGCCCGAGAAGGGACAGCCGCTTTTCTCGAGAAAAGACCGCCCCGATTTCGGGGTCAGTAAGAGGTGGGCTATGAAAATCTATGAAGGTAAACTTCAAGCTAAGGGTTGGAAAATTGGTATTATTGTCAGCCGCTTTAATGATTTCATTTCTTCGCGCCTCTTGGAAGGGGCTTTGGATGCTTTGCGTCGTCTGGGAGCTGAAGAAGCCAATCTTTTTATTTATCGTGTTCCCGGCTCTTTTGAAATTCCCTTGATCGCCAAAAAACTGGCTAAATTAAAAAAGGTTGATGGTCTCCTTTGTTTAGGGGTTCTAATTCGTGGTGACACCCCCCATTTTGACTTTTTGAGTGCAGAAATAACCAAGGGAATTGCTCAAGTATCTCTAGAGGAGGGAATTCCCTGTTCTTTTGGTATTCTTACAGTGGAGACGATTGAGCAGGCTATGGAAAGGGCTGGAACGAAGTCAGGAAATAAAGGCTGGGATGCCGCTATGTCTCTAGTTGAAATGCTTAATTTAATTAAAGAAGCTGAACTTGGCTAAGGAGAGGAAGAAGTGGCCCATGGGTCGAAGAAGGCGAGCTCGAGAGTGCGCTCTTCAGCTTCTTTACGAACTTGAGTTCCACGAAAACGAAATTGAAAGCCTTTTTGAAAACTTCTGGAAGGAAAGGAAAGAACCTGAAGACATAAAAGAGTATAGCGAGTGGCTGGTGAGGGGAGTCGTTAGAGAACGAGCTAAAATTGATGAGGCGATTCAGAAGGTCTCTAAGAATTGGCGACTTTCCCGAATGGCCGTGGTGGATCGCAATATTCTTCGTTTGGCTACCTTTGAGCTTGAGGCTGAGCCTCACCTTGATCCAGCCATTATTATCAATGAAGCAATTGAATTAGCTAAAAAATTCAGTGGCGAGGAAGCCGCTCATTTTGTCAATGGCCTTCTTGATGCACTTAAAAGAAAGCGAGAGCAGGAAAAGATCGTCCCTGTTGTCGGCCAAGAAGCGAGCCAAGAAAAGAGCATCGATAAGAACAATAATAAAAATGGGAAAAAATAACTAAAAGGCTTAAAAGAGGCTGTTCATGGATGAATCCAAAGAAAAGTTAACCGATCAAGAACAAGTCAGACAAGAGAAGCTGGCTAGCTTAAAAGCGAAAGGGATCGAGCTCTATCCTTATAAATTTGCTAAAACCCATTTTCTCGATGAGATTGTGGCCCTTTATGGATTGAAGAGTCGAGAAGAACTAGAAAATGAGAAAATTAGAGTGAAAGTTGCCGGAAGAATAATGACGATTCGGCGAATGGGTCGGGCCACCTTTTTTCACATTGCCAACAGTCAAGCTAAGCTTCAGGCCTACCTCAGGGAAGATGTGGTTGGGCTGGAAAGTTATCGGCTTTTTGATCTTTTTGATATTGGTGACCTCATTGGCCTTGAAGGAACTCTTTTTAGGACAAAAACGGGTGAACTTACAGTTCTTATCGAGAAATTCGAACTGCTAGCTAAGTGTTTCCATCCTTTACCGGAAAAATGGCATGGTCTGCAAGATGTCGAAACCCGTTATCGGCGCCGCTACCTCGATCTTATAATGAATCCTGAGGTAGCTAAAATTTTTGTTTTAAGGAGTCGGATGATTAGTCTTATCCGAAAATTCTTTGATGACCGTGGCTACCTGGAAGTTGAAACTCCCATGATGCAGCCTATTCCCGGGGGCGCTGCAGCTCGACCTTTTAAAACTTATCATAATGCCCTTGGGATCGATCTTTACTTAAGGATTGCCCCTGAACTTTATCTTAAAAGATTGGTAGTTGGTGGGCTAGAAAAGGTTTATGAAATTAATCGTAATTTTCGAAATGAGGGCATTTCCTCCGAACACAATCCAGAATTTACGATGCTTGAATTTTATGAAGCTTACTGCGATTATTATGATTTAATGGAATTAACCGAAGAGCTTCTGGTCTATCTTTGTCAAAATCTCCTTGGTCGAGATGAAATTTTTTATGGAGATGAGCTTATTTCCTTCAAAAGGCCTTTTGCTCGAATAAAATTTAAAGAGGCCCTTCTTCAATTCAGTGGTCTTAGTCCGAGTCGGTTCGAACAGCCATCTGAAGTAATTTCGTTGGCTAAGAATTTTTCGCCCGAGAAAGGAGCAATAACTTATGGGAAAGCTCTTGATATTATTTTCGATAAGTGTGTTAAACCTCACCTCCTTCAGCCGACCTTCGTTCTCAATCCGCCCAGGGAAATTTCGCCTTTAGCCAAAGCTTCTAGGGATAATCCTGAAGAAGCGGAGCGATTTGAATTAATCATTGCTGGCATGGAGATAGCTAATGCCTTTACCGAACTCAATGATCCAGTTGATCAGAGAGCCCGCTTTGAGCAGCAGGCTGAAGCTCGAAAAAGCGGGGATGAAGAAGCTCATTGGCTCGATCTTGATTATCTTAATGCTTTGGAATATGGTTTGCCTCCCACCGGTGGCGAGGGGATTGGAATTGATCGGCTAACGATGCTTTTAGCCAACCGTCGATCAATTAGAGAAGTCATTCTTTTTCCCTTGTTGAGACCTAAATAATTTACCCCGATGACCTATGAACTTTTTATTTCCAGTCGCTACTTAATAGCTCCTCGCAAACAAGCCTTTATTTCCGTAATTACCCTAATTTCCATTTTAGGAGTGACCATTGGGGTTATGGCCTTGATTATTGCGATCAGCTTAATCACTGGTTTTCAGGAAGATGTTCAAGACAAAATTCTTGGTGCCACGGCCCACCTTATGATTTCCGATTTGAGTGGTGAAGGCCTTATTGATTATGAAAAAGTGGCAAAAGAAGTGGCCGAAATTGAGGGGGTTATCGCCGTTACCCCTGTTCTTTACGAACAAGTGCTTCTTACTGGCTTCGTTGGTAGCTCAGGGGCAATACTGCGTGGCCTGGATTTTAATCGAGAAAAGAATTTCGTTCCTTGGCTGAGGCAACTGGAAGCAGGGCAACTACCCAATGACCAAGAAGCCGGTCTTATTTTAGGCCAAAATTTAGCCGCCAATTTGGGGGTCAACGTGGGTGATCCCATTACGATCATGATTCCTTCTTCTCGTCTTTCCCCTGTCGGGCCGATTCCCAAAACCAGGCAAATGAAAGTGGTCGGAATTTTTTCTTCTGGTCTTTATGAATATGATTCCAGTTCAGCTTTGATGTCTTTAAAATCGGTCCAAAAATTGCTTAATCGGGAAGGTCGGGTCTCGATGCTTCAACTGAGAATTAAAAAGATTTTTCAGGCTCCTCGATTAGCCGCTAAATTGCGAGAAATCCTTCCGCCTCATCTTTATCCTACTACCTGGATGGAGCTTAATCGGTCCCTTTTTTCCGCTCTTAAACTTGAAAAAACCCTGTTATTCTTAACCATTGCCCTTATCGTTATTGTGGCAGCCCTTAATATAATTGCTACCTTGATCCTGATGGTCATGGAGAAAATTCGGGATATTGGCATCCTTATGGCCCTAGGCGCCACGAGAGAAAGTATTCGTAAAATCTTTTTTTTCCAAGGTGCCATGATTGGGCTGATTGGAACCTTTCTTGGTAGTCTCTTTGGCTTGGGCTGGTGCTGGCTGGCCAATACTTTCGAGCTAATTAAGGTTCCGCCTGATATTTATCAAATTGCTTTTGTTCCCTTTAAATTGCATCCTTTTGATCTCTTTATGATTATCGGGGTAAGTCTTCTCATTACTTTTCTGGCTCCTCTTTTTCCAGCTCGCCGGGCCTCGCGGATAGATCCAGCTGTGGCTTTAAGATATGAGTAATAAATTGATCATTGTGCGCCAGTTGATCAAGATTTACCCTTTGCCTGATGGGGAATTGCGAGTTCTTGATGGGATCGACTTTGATCTGGATGAGGGCGATTTGGTGGCTATTATGGGGGCATCTGGAGTTGGTAAAACCACTTTTTTGAATATTCTAGGTACGCTAGATCGACCCACTTCAGGCCAAGTTCTTTTTGAAAACGAAGAGATTTTTAAAAAAAATCCTGGCGAGCTAGCCAAAATTAGAAACAAAAAAATAGGCTTTGTTTTTCAATTTTTTCATCTCTTGCCTGAATTTACAGTTCTTGAGAATTTGAGCTTACCTCTCTTGATTGCCGGTTGGCCTAGAAAGAAAGCCTTAGAAAAGGCCAAGGAGCTTCTGAAGGAAGTCGGCTTAGAAACAAAAGCCAAAGTTTATCCCAACTTGCTTTCAGGCGGGGAGCAGCAGCGAATAGCTATCGCCAGAGCTTTAATGGCCGAACCTAGGTTGCTCTTAGCTGATGAGCCTACTGGAAATTTAGATTGGGGGACAGGGGAGAAAATAATGGAGCTCCTGGCTAGGCTTCACCGGGAAAGAGGCTTAACCTCAGTGGTCGTAACCCATAACGACAAGGTAGCCCAATTTTGCCATCGCCGATATCGTTTAGAAGCTGGTCGGTTGAAACCGCTTGAGGGAATAACGAGTTTATTTTAATAGACCCTAATAACTTAAGCTTTTGGTCCAGGAGCCTGAAGTCAGATGAAAACCTTTAGGACTGGCAAGCTTAAGCAAAGGAAATTAAATGATGATTATTTAATCTTAAAGGAAGCTCTAAAAGGGGTTTCTCTTCGGCCTTTTGAAAAAGAAGGATAATTATGCTATAAGGAAAAATTGATGAAGCGATTAGTTTTGAGCCTTTCCCTTTTAATTTTAACCTCTTTTCTCTTTTCTCAAGAGTTAATTGAAAGAATTGACATTATCGGTAATGACCGAGTCACGAGGGAAACAATTCTTTATTATTTATCTTCCAGAGAAGGAGGCTATTATAACGAAGAGACCCTCCGCAAGGATTTTCGGGTTCTCTGGGGAACAGGTTTTTTTAGTAACCTTCGGATTGAAGCTGATGAAGGCGAAAGGGGAAAGGTTGTTCGCATTTTTGTCGAAGAAAACCCGGTAATTCGTCAGATCACCTATAAGACTGGCAAGAAGGTTAAGCAAGACGATATAACCAATAAACTTAAAGAAAAGGATGCTTATCTTCTTCCTTATTCTTATTATAACCCTTATAAAATAAAAAAAATTCAACAAACTATCCTTGATTTGTTGGCGGAAAAAGGACTACAAGCCGCAAAAATAGAGGTGGAAACAGAAAGGAAAGGAAAAAACGAAATTGAGCTTTTCTTTAAGATAGATGAAGGACCTAAGCTGAGAGTAGCTGAAGTTGTCTTTACGGGTCAACCAAAATTACCACCCAGTCTGCTTCAAGAGGCGATGAAAAGTAATCAAAAACACGGTTTTTTCACCTGGGCCGCTGGTCGAGACGTTTATAAAGAAAACAAACTAAGCGAAGAAGCGGAAAATATTCGCAAGCGTCTTCAAGAATATGGTTACATGGAAGCCTCCGTAGGTGAGCCCAAAATTGAAGAAACGGAAAAAAGAACGGTCTTTCTAAAAAAGCAGAAAATGATGCGGGTGGTTTTCCCTGTTCAAGCTGGCTATCGCTATGTCGTTGGGGATATCAAAATAGAAGGGAGTAAGGTTATTCGGTTAAGTTATTTAGAAAGTCTTGTTAAGCTCAAAAGCGGTGAACCCTATAACAGCAAGCTAAGGGAAAAAACCATCGAGAAAATGGGCGAAGTCTATCGCGATGGTGGTTTTCTCTATGCTCAAATTATCCCAGTGGAAAGCTTGGATCCGAAGAATAAAGTGGTAAATATTACCTTTTCGATTCATGAAGGCGAGTTGGCTTTTCTCAAGCGACTAGAATTTCGAGGCAATACTTTTACTAAGGATAAAGTCCTTCGCCGGGAAATGCTTATTCGGGAGGGTGATCCTTTTCGCTTAGCCCTCTTTAAAGATAGTTTATTAAGAATAAAGCAACTAGGTTTAGTTGACCTTGAAAAAGATCCCGAGGTCAAACCTGATCCAGAAAATCCCACTCAAATAAATGCCACTATCAATGTTCGCGAGCTGCAACGCAACAATATTCAATTTACAGCTGGCTATAGTGGATATGAAGGGACTTTTGTCGCCTTGAGCTATTCAACAGTTAATTTTCTTGGAACTGGAGAGACTCTGGAAGTAACGGCTCAATATGGTAAACGGATTAAAAACTATGTTTTTGGTTTTACTGAACCCTATATCAGAGATTTGCCCTTCACGGCCGGTTTTAATATTTATGATCGTTACATCTTGATACCTTATCTTTATGATCAAAAAGCTAGAGGAGTTGACTTACTTCTAGGTGGCCGAATCATCGGCTATCTCCGAGCCAATCTGAATTATAGCTATCAGTTCATCGATATTAAGCCACCAGCCGAAGAAGGTTCTTATTATTATTTTGATCCTTATTATATTGGTCTGTATGGCTGGGGCCGATACAAAGTCAGCAGCTTGACCCCGACCATTTATCGCTCAACAGTGGATAGCCCCCTTACGCCCACTCGAGGAACTATGTATCTGGTTTCTGTTAAATTCGCTGGTTCCTTTCTTGGAGGCGAAGTTCATTTAATTAAGCCTCATTTTGAATGGACCTTTTTTAGACCTGTTTTTTTTAACCATGTTATTGGACTTCACCTTGACTATGAGTATGTTAAACCCCTAAGAAAATCACAAGTTCCTTTTTGGGAGAAATTCTATCTGGGCGGTGAAAGATCGCTTAGGGGGTATGAGATTTACTCCATTGGACCAAGAAGTGAGAAGGGAACTAACATTGGCGGCGATAAATCCTTTATCTTTAATGCTGAATATATTATTCCAGTCGGCGGTCCCCTTTATTTTATTCTTTTTTATGATCGAGGTAATGCTTATGCTCTAAATGAAAAAATTTCTTGGAAGAATACATATACATCGACTGGACTTGAAGTCAGAATTTTTGTCCCTGCTTTGAGAGTTCCTTTTCGTTTGATTTTTGCTTATAATAATCCAACGGTTTATAAAGAAGAATCACGATTTGCCTTTCGTTTTGCTATTGGCACCACATTTTAAAAAAGAACAACGACACCTGGAAGCAGGTGATAAAGGAGGTATGAAATGAAGAAAAAAATTTTTTTTGTAATCGCTCTTTGCTTCGGATTTATCCTGGCTAGCCTGTCGACAGCTCAGGCTCAGAACAAAATTGGCGTCGTTAATTCTCAAGATGTTCTCGAAAAATCGATTGAGGGCAAAAGAGTGTTGAGCCAATTGGCTGACCAAGACAAGAAAAATCAGGATCAACTGGCCAAATTGGATGAGGAAATTCGGAAACTGGAAACAAGGTTAAATACCCAGCGGATGACTCTCAGTGATGAAGCCTTAATGCAACTTAATTCTGATTTAACCCGGAAAAGAACCGAAAGAACCCGTCTATCTGAAGATATGGCCAGAGATATGCAGGAACTTCAATTTCGACTCTATTCCCGGCTTCAGAATGAGCTTATCCCAATTATCGAACAGATTGGTAAAGAAAAAGGCTTTGATATAATTTTTGATTTGCGGAATAGTGGTGCTGTTTATGTTAATCCAGCGATTGATATTACGGAAGAGGTTATTAAGCGATATGATGCGGTGAAAACCAAGAAATAAGTTTTTTCATAAATTAATTAATTTTGTAACCCATGGTCCAGATAAAATGTTTAAGATTGAAGAGATAATTCAATTTCTACCTCATCGCTATCCCTTTCTCCTGGTTGATCGGATTCTTTCTATGGAAAAAGGCAAGGCCATCGTTGGGTTAAAAAATGTAACCATCAATGAACCTTATTTTCAGGGCCATTTTCCCGAGAAAAAAATCATGCCTGGAGTTTTAATTGTTGAAGCTATGGCTCAATGCGGGGGGATTCTCTTGTATCATTCTGTAGAAAATCCAGAGAATAAATTCGTACTTTTAAGTCGAATAAATAATGTCCGTTTTCGAAAAGCGGTGGGGCCTGGAGATACCCTCCGGCTTGAAGCCGAGATAATCAAAATTCGCCAACGCTTTTGTGAATTAAAAACCAAAGCTTGGGTAGGCGATGAGGTCGCAGCCGAAGCCGAGATTTTGGCCGCAATTTTAGATAGTCAGGAATTGCATGAAATCTAACGGGATTTTCATTCATCCTACAGCTTCAATTCATCCAGGCGCCGAAATTGAATCAGAGGTTTATATTGGCCCTTATTGTGTGATCGACCAAGGGGTTCGAATCCATCGAGGGACCAGACTTGAAGCTCATGTAGCGATTAAAGGATTAACAGAAATTGGCGAAAATTGCCTTTTTTCGCCATATACTGTGATTGGGACTGAGCCCCAAGATATTACTTATAAAGGTGAACCAACGAGAGTTACTATTGGTAATCGAAATGTTTTCCGTGAATTTATTACGGTTCATCGAGGTACAGTCAAAGGAGGTGGAATCACGCGAATCGGTGACGATAACTATTTCATGGCTTATACTCATATCGCCCATGATTGCCAAATAGGCAATAAAACCATTTTTATTAATGGAGCGACTTTAGGGGGCCATGTTGAGGTGGATGATTTTGCGACTGTTGGGGCCTTTACTGGAGTTCATCAGTTTTGCCGTATTGGAAAATACGCTTTTATTGGTGGTTTTTCAGTGATTACCCAAGATGTTTTGCCTTACTGCCGGTTTGCGGGGATGAGACCGGCTAAATTCTACGGAGTCAACACAATTGGTCTTCGTCGCCATGGCTTTACTCCCGAACGAATCCATAATATAAAAGAAATGATTAAGATTCTTTATTTTTCTGGTCTAAATACCAGTCAGGCCGTAGAAAAAATCAGGGAATCATTTGATTCCCATCCTGATCGGGAAGAAATTCTCAATTTTATTGCTATCTCGAAACGAGGGATAATTAAGAAGGTGGCTGAGGGGTGGGAAATAGAATTGGAGTAATTGCCGGCTCAGGGTTTTTTCCGCTGGTTTTAATCCGTAAGCTTAAAGACCAGGGAAAAGAGATCTTTTTAGTTGCCATTGACGACGAGGCCGAGAGGAGAGTTTCCCCTTTGACTACTTATAAAATGGACCTATCTTCAATTAATTTAAATGAGCTTGTTGATTTTTTGAAAAAAAACAGCGTAGAGGAGGTTTATCTGGCTGGGAAAGTTGATCCTCTCTGGCTTCTAAAAACTCAAAGATTTGATAATTTAGCTAAAAAACTTTGGCCGAAAACAGTCAGAGTTACTGGTCAGGCGGTGATTGAAGTCTTTATCGATTTTTTAAAGGAGCAAGGAATAAAAGTTTTAGACCCATCTCCTTTTCTTAAGCCTTTTTTCTGTGAATCGGGCTCTCTTACTAGTAACTTGCCCTCTGAGGAAGCTTTAGCTGATCTTGAGCTCGCCTTTGAAGTGGCTATAACTATGGCTGATCTTGAAATTGGCCAAGTTGTAGCTGTAAAAAAAGGAGTAGTGGTGGCGATTGAAGCTTTGGAAGGAACTGATCTAATGATTGAAAGAGCTGGGAAGCTCGCTGGGGAGGGAATGGTTGTAGCTAAAGTTGGCCGAACCCGCCAGTCAATGATCATCGATGTTCCCGCTATTGGGCCAGAAACAATTCGTCGGCTCATAGAAATGAGAGCCGCTTGTTTAGGAATCGAAGCCCAAAAGGTGGCTTTTTTTGGTCAAGAGGAGGCTTTGCCTCTAGCTGAAAAGGCTGGCTTAGCCATTTTAGCCAAATCAAGAAAGTCTTATCTTGAGGACTAACTATGGATAGGGTTAGAGTTGGAATTATTGGCGTGGGTTATCTTGGGACTCAGCATGCTCGGATTTTGTCTTATTTGGAGCAGGCTGAATTGAAAGGTGTGGCTGACATTGAGTTTAGGAAAGCCTTAGAAATCGGCAACCGACACGGTGTTCCTTATTATCAAAATTATGAAGATATGCTCGATGAAATTGATGCGGCCATTGTCGCTACTCCCACCTCGGAGCATTTCTCCATTGCCATGAATTTACTTCAAGCGGGCAAACATGTTCTTGTCGAAAAGCCAATTACTGAAACGGTTGAACAGGGTGAGAAGCTGGTTGAAACGGCTAAAGCGAAAGGACTCATTCTTCAAGTAGGCCATCTTGAGCGCTTTAACCCAGCCGTCGAGGCAGTGGAAAATATGATTTCTGAACCTCGTTTTATTGAAGTTCAGCGGCTTGGCTCTTTTTCGGCCCGATCTCTAGATATCGATGTTGTCCTTGATTTGATGATCCACGATTTAGATATTATTTTGGCCTTAATCAAGGATGAGGTCAAATCAGTCCGTTCTTCAGGGATTCATGTTCTTTCTGAAAAAATTGATATTGCTAATGCTCGGATTGAATTTAAATCGGGCTGCGTCGCCAACCTCACGGCGAGTCGCGTTCATCAAGGCAAAGTAAGAAAACTCCGAATTTTTGAACCTACCATGTATTATTCTATTGATTATATTGATCAGGAAGTTAAAATTTTCCCTCTGGATGGCCGACAAACAGATATTCGAACTTTACGCATTCAGAAGGAAGAGCCCTTGAAGAAGGAATTGCAAAATTTCTTAACTTCCATCCAAGAGGGTCGGATGAGCAAAGTTTCAGGCGATGAAGCCCTCCGCGCTCTCAAACTGGCTTATACTGTGCTTAAGGAAGCTGAACTTTAAACTTGATTTAGGTCAGAATCTTCACTTTCGCAAAACAAAAAGGGAATCTTCAAGCCCTGAATTATAAATCACTCTTTGTAAGGTCATACGTTGAAATTCTTGGCCGTCATAATAAGTTACCATTTGGAATGGAACCACTGTGCCTTCGATTTTACGATAATCAGAAAAATGAGTTTCAGCTTCTACCGGCATGCCTGTCATTGAATTGATTGTTTTCCCCTTGCTTTTAACATGCAAAAAAGTTGTCGGATTAAGATAAAAATAAATTATTTGACCATCATTAAAGGTTTGTTCCAAAACTAAATAGTCAACTTCATTTATTTTTTCTTTTCCTTTAAAAGAATAGGTGATCCCATATTTTTCTGGATAGAGAAGGGAGTCGTTACCCAGAGCCTGGCGGGCGAACTCGCGGCGCTGGGTTTCGGGCATTTCTTCAATTGTACCTGTTTGGGGATTAGTAAACCAAGCTTTTTCTCCATCAAAGACTTGACTAATATTGACCCCCATGACCTCCACATCAATTCTCATTTTGTTAGGTTCTTTTTGATACATAGTGAAATTAGCCATTATGCCCATTTGAACGAATTCAATCGTGCCATTAATAGTTGTATCCTTGATCGTGGCTAAGACTTTTCCGCCCTGGGCTTCAATCCATTTTGCCCTAATTTCTTCAACATTTTGAGCCTGAAGACGGATGGCCAGGACCAAAAGTAGTAGGCAAACGTATTTTTTTAGCCGCCTTGATTTCTTTTCAACTTTTCTATTGCTTTTATTCATTTAATCGCTTCCTCCTCTTAAAAAAGTTAAGCTAAAATAGCCTTATTATAAGCTAAATTATAAAGAAAAGCATTCAAATCAATTTTTTCAATTTTTGACTTCTAAAAGCCATTCCCATTAAAATGACTTACCTTTTACTTTTCTTAGCGAAAATCAAGTAAAATGCCGACTCAGTTTGATCAGGCCAAACCAGAACTAGGCTCACGCCGTCTTTCAATTTTCGATGCTACGATGATTGTCAGCGGAGCAATTATTGGCGCTGGTATCTTTATTAATCCGGCCGAAAGCGCCCGCTATCTTTCGAGCTCGGCTCAACTTCTTTTGGTCTGGGTCTTGGCCGGAGGGATTGCTTTTTTAGGTGGGCTTTGTTTTGCTGAACTTGGTTCTCTATTTATTCATTCAGGTGGCCAGTATCTTTATCTTAAAGAAGCTTTTGCCCCTTGGCTTGGCTTTCTCTTTGGCTGGACTCTTTTCACTACTATTCAGACAGGGGCAATTGCAGCCGTTGCGGTTACTTGTGCTCGTTTTCTTGGTTCGTTTGTGGCTTTCCCTGAGGAGGCGACAGTGGTGGTGGCCGCGGCGATTATTTGGTTTCTTTCTTTAATCAACTTTTTAGGCATCAAGCCTGGGAGCTTGGTTCAAAATGTTTTTACCATCCTTAAATTAGGCGCTCTTAGCTCCCTTATTCTTCTTGGCTTGTACTTTTCTCTTTTTTCGCCCCGCAACCAAATCTCCTTAGGCCCTCTTTTCCCCAGTCAGCTTGATTTATCTACTCTTAATGCTTTTGGCTTGGCTTTGATGCCCGCCCTCTTTTCCTACGGTGGCTGGCAAAATCTTAATTTTGTGGCTGGGGAAGTTAAAAATCCTCGTCGCGGCTTGCCCATTGCCATTATTTTGGGGGTGTCGATAGTTGTGGTTGTTTATATACTCACCAACTGGCTTTATGTTGTTGCCCTTCCCTTTGAAACTCTCCGAACTTCTCCGAGAGTGGCGGCCGAGGCGATTGAGGCCTTGTTAGGGAAAAAAGGTTCACGCTTGATTTCCCTAGCCATTGTGATCTCAACTTTTGGGATTACTAATGTGTTCATTCTTACCGGTGCTCGAGTTTATCAAGCCATGGCCCGCGAAGGAGCCTTTCTTTCCTTGGCCGCTCGTCTTCATCCTCGCTTCCAAACGCCCTATCTTTCTATTTTTTTCCAATCTCTTTGGGCTTCAGGGCTCCTTTTTTCTAATACTTATGGACAGCTTCTCCAATATGTTACCTTCGGAGATTGGATTTTTTTTGGTCTGACCTCGCTCGCCTTAATCGCCTTGAGAAAGAAATATCCGTCTTTACCAGGGGTTTATCGCGTCTGGGGTTTTCCTTTTGTTCCGATTATCTTTTCCCTTATTTCTTTTACCGTCGTTATCAATGTTTTTATTTCGAAGCCCCGCCAGTCTCTTGTAGGCTTAGCTATCATTCTTCTAGGTCTTCCCCTTTACTGGTTATCTCAGAAAAAAAATAAAAAGGAGGTTCAAATTGGCAGTTGAACCTATTAAATATCTCGAATGGGCTAAATTAAAAAGTCAAGCTAAGATTAGTCTAAGCCGTAGTGGCGTTCCTGACCTCAGTTTCCAAGAACTCCCTTTGACTTTGGATTTAAAGGCTCTTGAAATTAGCGGTCGCCATCCCTATGGTTACCTGCCTCTTATTGAGGCAATTGCTAGCCGTTATCAAGTTCACCCGGATGAAGTTGTCGTGACTCAAGGAGCTTCCCAGGCTATTTTTATGCTTGGGGCTGCTATTATTGAACCTGGAGATAAGGTGGTGGTTGAAAAGCCAGCTTATGAACCCTTGCTTGCCATTCCGCGCTTTTTTAAAGCAGAAATTCTCCGCCTTGAGCGTCGCTTTGACCACAACTTTGAAATTGCTTTGGATGATTTCCGAAAGCTTTTGGGAAAAGGGGCTAAGTTAGTTATTCTGACCAATCTCCATAATCCTTCAGGCGTTTGGTTGAGCCGCGATAAGATTGAAGCTTTGGCTCGGGAAGTGGAGCGTTTTGGAGCTTATCTTTTTATCGATGAAATTTATCTTGAATTCATGGACGGAGAAGCCGCCTCTACGGCCTATGGTTTGAATGAGCGGATTATTGTTGCTTCTTCTTTAACTAAAGTTTACGGTTTAGGAGGGTTGCGCTGTGGTTGGATTTTGGCCCCAAAAGAGATAACTCGCTCGCTTCGAGCTCTTACGGATTATCTGGTTGTTGAAGGTCCTTTTATTAGCCAACTTTTGGCTTCACTTATTTTTCCTTACCTTGACCTTTTAAGAGAAAAAAATAGGGCTTGGCTTGAAACTAACCATAAGCAGCTTTGTTGCTTTATGAATAGACAAAGTAAGCTAACTTGGGTTGAGCCTGATGGCGGCGTTATTTGTTTTCCTCGCTTGCTGGTCGGACGAAATGGTGATGACTTTTGCCAATTTCTTCGGGAGAAAGCTGAAATCAGTCTAGTTCCGGGTAGTTTTTTCGAAGCCCCTGAGCACTTTCGCCTCGGCTACGCCGTGGCGCCAGAGATTTTGGCTGAGGCCCTGGAAATAATCGAAAAAGTTCTTGATGAGTGGTAATTCCTTCTAAATTTTTTTCTAAGCCGGCCTAAATTAAGCCAAAAAGTTATAATGACTCCAGAAAGAATGGACCATAGCTAGAAGATGATCATAATCAAGTTCATTTTCTAGCTGAATTAGAAAGGCCATCAATAATTTTTCCTGGTCGGCGCCTCAACCATTGAAAACGAACCCTTTCCTGAACTTCCTCATCAAGTCGAGAAAGGTCTGATTCAATTGATTTAAGATATTTGAGATGAGCTCGAAGATAAGCCAAACCTTGGTCGCAGAGAGTCTTTAACCAGTCACCATGAGCGGTCTCATCCATCAATTCAGGTGTTTCTTCAATATAAGTTATCTGCGTTCGGGAAGTAAGTCTTGTTTCTTGGCTCGACCTTCTTTTAGCATAGAGATTGACCCCATCATAAAGCTCTAATTCGGCCCCGTGAGGTGACCAGCGTGTTGCCCACCGAAAATAACGTTCATAAAATTTTTGACTAGTTTCGGCAAAGCCAGGTAAGACCTTCATTTCCTCAATGATAAATTTTTTAAGGTCTTCACCGGCTGACCTCCAAGGTTCAAAAACGGGCAAGCGAAGACTTCGATAGAAAGCAAACCACCCTCGAGGTATCCAATAGTCGCGGAAAAGATAAGGGGTATACCCCGAGAACTGTTGAACCCATTCATGAGAAGGATAACCATGAAGGTTAAGATAAATATCGGGCCGCCAGCGCTCCATTAGCTCTCTCCTCACTTTGGCTTCAGGAAGAATAGGATTGTCGACATTAACCAGTGAACCTATATCGACACCAAGGGAGCTGTAACGGCCAGCATGGAGGCAATGATGGGGCGTCAATTTTTGAAGATTATAAGCCAGTGCCGCCCCATCGGGATTTTCTAAAGGCAGAAGAATCAAGTTAATTTTTCGAAGCGAAGCCCTCCATTCCTCTTCTTTAATCAATTTCTCGGCTAATTTAAGGAGGTAGGTAGTAGCTGAAACTTCATTGGCGTGTTGACGTCCGGAGATGAGCAAAGTTGGTTTAAAGGTTATTAGTTTGGGCAAAGAAATATAAGTTGCCTTGGGTAACAAGGCCTCAATAACTAAAACTTCTCGGCCTTCGTAAGAGCGACCCGCAATATAACCTCGGAGTAAGCCAGTTTGACTTAGTTGGGCAACAAGCTCAAGACATTTTTCTGGCGAGATGATTTCATCAGGAATTTTGAGATCAAAAGGTGATTCTTTTTGAGTCGACAAAGGACTGTCTTTCTTTGCCTTAACCGCCAAGACAATGTCCCGACTCAATTCTTTGTGTTTAACTCTAAAAATAATTTGTTTAAGTCCAGGATAGGCTAAACCTTCAGGAAGGAGTCCTTTTTTTTCGAGGTAAGGCCAATGGTCCAGGATGGATAAAAGCGTTAAATAGTCATTTTCATTTTCCATTTCGATTTCAAAAAGACCATCTTGGAGATGATTAGCCTTTCCATTATATTTCAAGGCAATGAGTCGGAGTTGTCTTGATCGAATGCGTGGAAAATTTAGACGACGGCCAGGGCTCTCAGAGTGACCTTTTTCTTTCCAGTTTATAACAGCTGTTGGAATCGACGCTTTCCAATCTTCAAGTTTAACCTTAACTTTTGTAGGATGACCATCCTTGGCTGGATGAATAATGGGTAAAATATTGCCTGGGGCGGAGAGCCTTGAGGTATCGGCTGTTTCTTCTCGGTCTTCAATTTCAATTTCAGTTATCCCTCGTAAATAATCAAGCGTATCAAAGTAGATTTCATCGTGCAGTGCTTCGAGACTACTCACCATTTCTTCATCCAAATTTAGGCGAAAATCAGGTTCTGAAGCCTCAAGTTCAACCACCAGCTGTTTAAAATAAGGCTGTTTGGCGGTTGTCGGTTGTTGACCTGTTTTCTTCATAATGTGCTGATGAAGGGCCGGAATAACTTCTTGTTGGTAAAAGGTCCAGAAATTTTCTAGATCGCTTGGAAAAATTAGCTCGGCCAAAAGGTGGCCTTCGCTTTCTAAACGAAGCCCAGAGGTAGTTATAGTTACTTCACCCCATTCAGGTAAAACTGACCAATAAGTAATTTTTCTAGTTAAAGGAGTGAAACTTTCTTTTAAGATCAATTGATTCAAAGGGTTGTAAACAAGAACTTCGTAGATTGGTTCGCCTGAGTCTTTTAATTCAAAATCAATTTTTTCCAAAGGAAGGGCCAGTTCTCTGGCCAGAATTTCGTCAACCGGATAAAGTTCTTGAAGCCAGCGGTTAGGATCGACGTAAAAACGCTTGAGCTTGGATCGATCATCTTTCTCCTTAGCCACTCGGATGAGAAAGCGGCCGATTTCTTGTTTTCGGAGTTTGGGGGCTATCTCCTCAAGTAGCCAGAAAAAACCCGATTTGTAGGCACTCATTACTTTAACTTCCATTTGAGGAAATTTAGGCCTCAGTTTCGATTCAATCGCCTGCTTAATTTGACTCCTAACCTTTGGACTTTCGCTTACAGCTAAAGAAATTCGAAGCGACTTAATACCTAAAGGAATTTCCTTAAGCTTTTCCTCTAAAAGGCGTTGGGCTTCTTCTGCCTCCCAAGAAAAGGTTTTTTCTTTTTCGAAAATTACCTGACTTTCTCGAAGGGAGTTGACCTTAACTTCAATTTTGGCCTGAGGAAAAAGAGAAACCAATTTTGAATTTAGTTCATTTCTGAAAGCTTTATTTGAGATTGGCAGAGTAACTTCAATTTTTATTTCTTCAAGGTCTCGAGGCTTTAATTCTTGAAGAATTTTTTCTATCTCAGCATAAAAATAAGCTTCGGCGGCCCCCTTTTCCCCTTTAAGGAAAAGATCGATATCCTGTCGAACATCTTTCCAGCTCGATCGGCCTAGACCATAGGTTTCGAGATAGGGAAAAGTTTGACCGAGATAAGCCAGGGTTTTTTCAAAGGCTAAGTCATCGGCTCCTTGTATTACCACGGCCGCAGTTCGGGGAAAAGCTTGGGGGACAAGGATGATTAAGCCTAAGCCAGGCTCTAGAGCTGGGGGCTTAAGTTTGCCTGCTTTTATTAATTCTTCAGTTAGGGGACTTTCGCCGATTAAAATTGGAGCCTGCAGAGCCCTTTTCTCTTCAATCTGTTCAGCCAGATAAAAGATAGGAAAGGAAAGACCAGCGCTTTCCATAGCTATTCTTAAACCTAGTTTATCCAGGCCGCTGATGGGCCTTTCTCGAGGAATAATGACCAGGCCTTCAAGATTATCAGGAAGGTTGTCGTTATTGCTATCACTATAAAGACCGCGACTTGAGAAAAGATCAAGAAGGTCAAAATCTTTGATTGGACCTCGACCAGAACGAGGGCTTCGGAAAGATGGGGTTAAGAATCGGCGGGGCAGGTTGACCCTTTCCAAGGAAATAGTTCTTTCTTTTTGTCCTTGGAGAAGGAAAGTCAGTTTTTGGCAGCCGGCAAAGGAAAGAAGGTTGGTTCTTTTTCCTTGACGATGGTCCTGACTTAAAAGCTTTAAGGCTTCCTCGAGCTTTAGAACTTCTTCTTCCGAAGCTGGGGTCAATTTAATGAGAATTTCTTTAATTTCACCAAAATCAAAACGAAGTCGTTGGAGGGAACTATAAGGGACTAGGGACTGAGGAAATTCATAAAATATCTCTTTAATTATTGGTCTCAACTTGTGGCCTAAAACTGATTGAACGAAACTAATTATCGCTTTTTCTAGGGTTTCATAGGTTTCGCCGGTTTCTTGTCCAAGAATATCCCATAAATAGGGGAAACGATTGAAAAAAGCTCTGGTGGTTTGGAGGAGGGCTTCTGGACTGCCCCCACGAAGGTGCAATCCTTGACGATTGCCAATCGAAATTTGTCTGACTAAGCCTTGGTCTTTAGTTAATGGACGAAAGGCCAACGACTTCAAAAACTCTTTAGGCAGACGGTGGAATTTTTCGCCGACCAAGATGAAATAATTTAACTTTGACCAATCAGTTATTTCTTTCTCCTGACGAACAAGATCAAAACGAATCGCTAGGCTTTCAAAGCCAAATCGACTGGCCATCTCAGCGGCCGCCACAATTTCTAAGGGATCAGGGTTATCGGACAAGATGATGGTTAGGTTAAACTCATCAGCCCAGCCATCCTTATCAGTATCGAGGAGGACTTGGCCAGGGCGGAAAAGATCAGGCAGGCTAAAAGAAAAATCTGAACAGAGTAGGAAAGAATAAGAATTAAAAATGAAGTTAAAAAAGAGAAGATGAAGTAAAAGTGGTGACTGCCCTCTTTTTAAGTTCATTTGTTTCTCCTTTCATGATTTTTTTATTTTGTCTCGTAAGTCTTTTGAACCCCTAAGAGATGTTTTTTCTGCTTTTGGTTTCAATTTTAAAACCATAATTTGATATAATTATTTTTCTTTTACCATTAAGCATGGAACAAAATTTAATCTATAAAGCTGAACCTAAAGTTCATAGCTCAGCAGTTGATTTTAGAGGAAAAGCCAGCCTAAGAACTCTCGTTAATTATCTCCAAGACTCGATCGGGACTCAAGCTCAGGAGCTTGGTTTGACTTTAGAGCCTTGTCCTTCTTTAGAGGAAAGAAAAATTGGTCAGTTAAATTTTCTTCCCTGGTTTAAAAAAATAAACTGGATTAAAAAAAAATAAAGGATAAAGCCAAAAAAACGGGTCGGAAAGGAGGCAAGAATGAAAAAAGTTATAAGCTGGCTGATTTTAGGGCTTTTTGTCATCTGTTCTGGTGGATTACCCCAGCCGACAGGCCAATCTCAAGCCAAACCGGAGGATTTGCTTAAAAATCTGGTCTTAGTCGAGAAGGTAGCTGAAGTGCCAGCCAAAATGAAAATTGGCCTTGAATCCATTAAGCCTAAAGAGTCTCTTGCCATGTTGACCTATTTGGCCTCAGATCTTTTAGAAGGCCGAGAAACAGGAACAAGAGGCTATCAGCTTGCGGCCGAATATGTGGCTTCTCTCTTTTCCCTTTGGAACATCCAGCCTGCTGGCGATCGTCAGACTGGACTTTCTGGCCGTTTCAGTCCTTTGGCCAGCGATCAAGCTCAAGCCCAGCCTCAACGAAGTTATTTTCAAGAAGTTGTGCTTAAAGAGATCGCTGAAAGTTCAAGCCAAATTGTGGTTGAAACCAGAAAGGGCGATTTGGTTAAAACCAGAACGTTTACTGGAGGTATTGATTATTCTAGTCTGACTGTTATTCCCGAAACCGTTTCGGGGACAGTTGTTTTTGCCGGCTATGGGATCACTGAAAAAGATATTGCCTATGATGATTTTAAGAATCTCGATGTCAAGGATAAAATTGTTCTTATCATCTCTGAAGCTCCAGGAAAAGATAATCCCAATTCGCCTTTTCAGAAAAAGGAGCTTAAAGAAAAATATTTTCCTCCGGAATCACCCCTACCGATGATGAGACAACCCGCTGGCCGGTTCAACAAGATTGAGGCTATCTCGAAGCTCGGTCCAGCCGCTATTCTTCAAGTAGCCAATACCACCTCTGACCTTGAACTTATTCGAAGTTTTATTTCTCGGCGACGAACCTCAGATGACCGGCCAATTGACCCAAGGCCAAGAAGACGGATGGTTCTTCCTGGCGGCGGACCAACAATGCCTTTTGAAAGATCACCGGTTATCAATATTACTCGCGAAATGGCTAATGCCATTTTGGAAAGCACCGGCCAAACTATCGATGAACTCAAGGCTAAAATTGAAAAAACTTTTAAACCAGCCTCTATGTCATTGCCGGCAACAAGAGTTACCATCAAATCCGAAGTTAAAGCTTCTTTGGTTCGTTGCTTTAATGTTTTGGGTTATATTGAAGGTTCTGATGCTAAATTGAAAGAAGAGGTAATCTTGATAGGCGCTCATATGGATCATCTTGGAGCCTTTGATGGTTATGTTTTTAATGGAGCTGATGATAATGGTTCAGGCACAGTTGGTGTTCTCAATGTGGCCAGAGCCATGGTTTTGAATCCCGAAAAGCCCAAAAGAACAGTGGTTTTTGCCCTCTGGACTGGCGAAGAGAAAGGGCTTTTAGGCTCTCGCTACTATGTGCGCCATCCCGCCTTCCCCTTGGAGAAAACTGTGGCTTATCTTAACCTGGATATGATCAGACGAACTTTTGATGAAGCAAGTCTCAGTCGGATGACCCGCATGTTTAATTTTCCTTCAGCTCAAGATTTGTTGAAGAAAATTAGGGCCGATAATTTCCTGCCCATTTCCTTTTCGGCCGGGAGTGGAATCGCTGACGTCCTAAAACAGGCGAATCAATATGTAGGGCTTGATCTCTGGCTTAGGGAATCGACATCTGAAGGGCGGACTATGGGCGGCAGCGACCATGCGTCTTTTGCCGCTGAAAAAATACCCTGGCTTTTTGCTAATACAGCCATGACTTCTGATTATCACCAAACCAGTGACAGTGTTGACAAAGTTAGTGGCGAGTTGATGGCCAAAATTTCGCGCTTGATTTATCTTACGGCCTATCTTCTAGCCGATAAATAAGTTTGAGCTTTAAAGATAATTGCTCTATTTTGGGGCCGGAAAATTAAAATGAGAATTCCAAAGAAAAAGATAGCTATTGTTTTGGCCATGCATGGAGGACTTCCTCAAGATTTCCCTCAAGCTAAGCTTAACGAATATTTCCAGTTATCTTTGAAGGCCGAAAAAGATTGTGCTTCCTTTACCCCAGAAGAAAAAAGACGTTGGCAGGAGCTTGAAAGGGAAATAAGGAATTGGCCAAGAAATGAGACTAACGATCCCTTTTATGTTGGCTCCTTAAAAATTGCGCAAGCCCTTGAAGCTTTGGCTAGGAGCAAGGTTTTTCTTGGCTTTAATGAATTCTGTTCTCCTTCGGTCGAAGAAGCTTTGGAAAGAGCTAGCCAGAGTGAAGCTGAAATAATTATCGTCTTAACTCCCATGCTGACTCCGGGGGGTCATCATGCGGCGGCCGAAATTCCAAAGGCTATCGAGCAAGTTAAAGTTAAATACCCCGAGAAGAAAATAATTTATGCTTGGCCCTTTGAACCTGAAGAAGTAGCTCGTTTTCTTCTAGAAAAAAGCCAGAAAAAATTCAAAAAACAATTTTAATTTTCTCATAAAAAATTGTTTTTCAGTTTTAAGCTTGGTAAAATTTTTTAACCAAAATTTGGTAAAACTTAAGTCAAATCATGATAGCGATTTAAGATTTAAAGGAGAGGAAAATGAAAATAGTTATTATTATGGGTTCAAAAGCTGATCTTGATTGGTCGAAAAAAATTGTTGAAGCTCTAAAAGAATTTGGTTTATCTTCAGTCTGCCGCATTGCTTCCGCTCATAAGGTTCCCTTAAAGTGCTTAGACATAATTCGGGAATATGAAAAAGAAGGAGCAATTTTTATTACCGTGGCTGGGCGAAGCAACGCTTTAAGCGGCTTCACTGATGCCCAGACAGTTTGGCCCGTAATTGCTTGCCCCCCTTATAGCGAGAAATTTAGTGGTTTTGATATTTTTTCGACTTTGAGAATGCCTTCAGGAGTAGCTCCATTAGTTGTTCTTGAACCCGAAAATGCTGCTTTAGCCGCGGCAAAAATAGTGGCTTTAGTTGATCCTGAAATTAGAAAAAAGGTTGAAGCTTATCAAGAAAAAATGCGCCGGAAATTAGAAGAAGACGACGCTAATCTTGGGCGCTTTTGACATTTTCCATTTAATTAGCTAAAATTTTTAAAAAAGAGAAATACATATTCAAAAAGATCTGAGCTCGAAAATCGTCCTGCCTGAAATGATTTTAAAATAGATAAGATAAAATAAATATAAGAAAAGTGTTATATCTATCTAACAAGAGATTAGGATGAAGAAAAAATAGAATGAGTCAAATTAGTCAGATCAGACATAATTCCCGTAAATATGCCTTCAGTTTATTTTTCCTCCTTTTCTTTCTTATCGGTCGGCCTATCGAGTTTGGTGAGGAAAAAGGTTTTTTTCATGGCTATGCTCTTGCCAAACCGATAATTCGAGTTGCTCTTGGTCGCCAGTTGAAGGAAGCTTTAATCCGAGCCTCTTCTGGCATGAAGATTTATGAAGTAAGTGATAAATATAACTTAATTGCTTCTGAAGCGACCGAAATTCTCCTTCGAACGAGCCAAATTCAATTGTCAGAAAAATTTCTAATTCAAGTAGCCATGGCCGATAGTCGCCGTCAAGCGGAAAAAATAAGTCAATCCATGGCAGCTAAGTTAGCTGGCCGAATCATTATTGCAGAAGAAGTTGACCGCTATCGAGGGCGAAAAATTTATACTGTGCGTTACGGTGATTTTCTCACTCGGGGGGAAGCTTTAAGCTTTCTGAAAAGACTTAATGAAGCCGGCTTTACCGAGGCTTGGATTGTCCGGGAAGAAATAGCTAAATTGGAAAAAGAAGCCTTCTGGGCTCTGGTCGATAATCATTTGTTCTCTTTTAAAGAGAAAACAACCCTTTATCTTATCCCCGCTAACCCATGGAGCTTCCTTAGTTATAATGGTTCAGCCTTTCGAGGGATGTTCGTTGTCCAAATGAAAAGCACTGGTCTTCAACTTGTGAATGTTCTTAATCTGGAGGACTACTTAAAAGGTGTAGTTCCTATGGAGCTATCACCCGACCGATTCAAGGAACTTGAAGCCCTTAAGGCTCAAGCTGTGGCCGCCCGAACCTATGCTTTTCGTAACCTAGGGTTAATGGCTAGCCAAGGCTTCGATCTACTAGCCACCCCAGACCATCAGGCCTATGGTGGCCTAACCGCTGAACATCCTCTCAGCAATCAAGCGGTGGTCGAAACAAAAGGTGAAGGACTTTTGTTCAGGGGAAAACCAATAAATGCTCTTTACACTTCTACTTGCGGCGGAATGACCGAAGATGGTCAAGCCATTTTTGGGGGAGCTGATCTACCTTACCTAAAAGCTATTGAGTGTGTAGATGAGAAGAGAATGGATTATCAATTAAATACCGCTCGATCTGCCCTTCATTTTTCTTTAGGAGCTAGAGATTTAACGGCGGAAGTGACCTTTCTTGTCTCATTGGGAATATTAGAAGAAGAAAAATTGTTTGAATCACCGGGAACTTATTTAAGTGAAGCCGCGATCGCTCCTGAAATAGAAACCTGGTTGAGTGGTTTAGAAGAGTTTTTTAAAATTAAATTTCCAAAAAGCAATCCTTCAGCTGAACCAATAACCTTAGCGGCTTTTAGTCGCTTAGTTATCGATTATCTCGGCTGGTCCGAGAGAATGCAGCATCTCCTCTTTCCAAGCGAAATCAATTTTCTTTTACGAAATTTTCCTTCTGGCCAGGAGAAGGATCGGCGAGCAATTGCCTATCTTATTCGGGAAGGATACTTATCTCTTCCCCCCGTTTTAGATTCGATCAATCGACCGATAACTCGAGGTGAAGCTCTTTTAACTCTGGCTAAAATACTAATTAAAGAAAAAAATCTTTTAAGAAAAGGTCAGTTCCGAGCATTGGAGAATCAAAATCTTAAAGTTGAAGTCGATGGTGAGATTAAAAATCTGAAACTTTCCCCTCAAGTTTTCCTTTTTCGCCTTGGAGAAGGTGGAGCTTGGCCGGCTACCCAATTAACTTTATTAGGCGGCGAAGAAATTTTTTTCCTCGAAAGAGGCGAAGAAGTGGTGTGGCTAAAAGTAGGGAATCACCCTGAAACTAATGTTCTCGATCGAAGCTCTGCCTTTTCTAGCTGGCAAGTTCGCTTGAGTCGAGAAGAGCTTTCGCGACGCCTCAATGAGTATTTTCCTATTGGTGAGCTTAAAGACATAAAAGTTTTGCGTCGGGGTAAATCCCATCGAGTCTTGGAATTACAAATAACTGGTCAAAACGAAGTCATCATTGTTCGTGGTCTAAGAATTCGCTGGGTCCTGGGATTGAGAGACACCCTTTTTTCTATTGACCGGGAGTATGATAGTCAAGGCCGGATTAGCCATTTTGTTTTTACTGGACGTGGTTGGGGACATGGAGTTGGTCTTTGTCAAGTTGGTGCCTTTGGCTTGGCTCAGCGAGGGGCTAATTATCGGCAGATCTTGAACAAATATTATCCAGGGACTAAAATAGGCAGGCTATATTAATATAATCGGCTAAAGGAGAAACCGGTGTCGATCGAAAAATTAAAGGAGGAATTGAAACAATTACTTCGCCAAAAATCTTTAATTACCGGGGTTGAAAGGGTTCTGACTTCAGGACGGACTAGTCACTATTATATTGATGCTAAAATGACCACTTTAGATCCTCGAGGAGCTCGTCTTGTGGCTAGCCTCATTTTAGAAGTATTGCGCAATTATGAAATTGATGCAATTGGGGGATTTACTCTAGGAGCCGATCCTATCGTGGCAGCGGTGGCGGCGTTAAGTGCTGAAACTGAACGGCCTCTGCCTGCTTTCATCGTGAGAAAAGAACCCAAGAAACATGGAGAGCGTAAATTGATTGAAGGACCTTTCGAGCGAGGCTGGCGCGTTTGCATTGTTGACGATGTGGTGACGACCGGTGGTTCGACTCTTAAAGCCTGTCAGGCAGTTGAGGAAGAAGGGGGGGAAGTGGTTTTAACCTTAGCGATTGTCGATCGTCAGGAGGGCGGCCGAGAAAATCTAGAGGCTAGGGGCTATACCTTTGTTTCGCTTCTTACCCGTGACGATTTGCTCAAAGATTGAAATTTAAAAAAGTTTTCCTTCAGCTTAAAAAGGGAGCCAATTGATGAAATCAAAAAATTTAAGTTCTTTAATTAGATCCAAAATCGAGAAAGGCAAGCTAAATCCAAAAAATCGAAGGTTGATTAATCTTTCCTTTCATTCTCTTTTTTTGACTAGCCTAATTATTGTTAATCTTCTGGCTTTATTTTCTTCTCATTCCTGTACTCGACCAGAGTCAACAACTCAAGAAGCCGAGTCAGCTCTAGCTCTCTCCTCAAAGGAGATCGCAATCCGCAACGTAGTTAAAGAAGAAGTTCGCTATTTTATTCGGGAAGTGTACACTGATTCTGATTGGGAAGAGAAAATCATTCCTGTTGGAGCTGTTCACAAATATAATGCCGCTGCTGGTTTGGCCATTCGGTTTATCAGTCCTTCTGGCGAAAAAGAATATCATCTTGATGCTGGTCAAGCTTATGCCTTTCGTTATGATGAAAGGGGCGAACTTGAGTTATTTGAAGGGTCCCATGGCCGGGAAGACGCGGTTGATCTAGCCCCCTTTGTGCCCACGCCCATGGAAGTAGTCGAAAGAATGTTGGCCATGGCCGCGGTAACCAAAGACGATTTGGTTTATGACCTTGGTTGCGGTGATGGCCGAATTGTGGTTACCGCAGCGAAAAAATATGGGGCTAAGGGAGTTGGAATTGATCTTGATCCAAGACGAATTGCTGAAAGCTTAGACCGAGCTAAAAGAGAAGGAGTAGCTCATCTTGTCCGGTTTGAGCAGCAGGATGTGATGAAAGCTGACTTTTCTAAAGCTACAGTGGTTACTTTGTATCTTCTTCCTGAATCAAATGAACTACTTCGGCCGCTGCTTGAAAAGCAGTTAAAGCCTGGAGTTCGAGTTGTCTCTCATAATTATGAAATTCCAGGTTGGGAAGAAAAACAAGTAGGCTATGAGGTAGTGACTGTTGAAAATGGGACCCAACACTCAATTTATCTATATCGAAGATAAAAAACCGACGGGATTTTGATTTAAAGGCCGTACATTTCAATAATTTCTTCTCGGGTTTTGCCCAGGATATTGTATTTTCGGCCAACTTTAATAAAGGCTTCAAGCCCTCGATCGAGATGTTCTTTTTCATGGGCGGCAGAGATTTGGGTGCGAATTCTGGCTTGACCCTTGGGAACTACAGGAAAGAAAAAGCCAATCGCGTAAATCCCTTCAGCAAATAAATCCCGGGAAAAATCCTGAGCTAATTTAGCATTGTAAAGCATAACCGGAACAATAGCGGTATCACTTTCTTTAAGAATAAAACCAGCCTCTTGTAAACCCTTTTTCCAGTAGGCAGTGTTAACCATCAATTTTTCGCGACGATCAGCGGTTTGAGAAAGGAGCTCAATGACTTTAATCGTTGTGGCCACTATTACCGGTGAAAGGGTATTGGAAAAAAGATATGGTCTGGCTTTTTGGCGACAAAGCTCGACGATTTCTTTTCGCCCAGAGACACAGCCACCTGAAGCTCCGCCTAAAGCCTTACCGAAGGTCTGTCTCTTATACACATCT
>JAOAFQ010000002.1 GCA_026416195.1 Candidatus Aminicenantota bacterium
TATCGGTTCCTATTGACACCACCCATTCATATTTCACCTCACAATAGCGAGATTATTTATATTGGCGCTCAAGTTCTCCTTCGTTCCTTGAACCGCGGTGATCATTGGCAAGAAATAAGCCCCGATTTAACTAGCAACGATCAAAGCAAAATTATTCCTCGATCGGAAGGCGGGCTTCCCTGGTTTGCCATCAGCACAATCGCTGAATCCCCTCTTACGCCTGGTCTAATTTGGGTAGGAACATGTGATGGCCGAGTCTGGCTGACTAAAAATTCCGGCGCTACTTGGATTGATTTAACTCCCAAACTTTTAGCTGCTGGTGGTCATAAAGACCGTTATATCAGTCGCATTTCCCCATCGCATTTTAAAGATAGCGTCGCTTATCTTTGTCAGACAGGCTATTGGCAAGATGATTTTGCGCCACTTGTTTTTAAAACCGAGGATTATGGAAATTCTTGGATTTCTCTTGCGACTTCGTTACCCCAGGCGCCTATCAATGTTATCTTTGAAGACAGAAAAAACCAAAATCTTCTTTTCCTCGGCAATGATGAGGGTCTTTATGTTTCGATCGATGGCGGGCGAAAATGGCTAAGATGGCCAGATTTTCCTAAAGTGCCAGTTAAAGATTTACTCGTTCATCCAAAAGAAAATGACTTGGTCGTTGCCACCTTTGGCCGAGGTCTTTATGTCACCGATATCCATCCTCTTCAAGAAATCTCAGAAAGAATTCTTGAAGAAGAAATTTATCTTTTTTCCGTTGAACCCAAAGCTCAGCGAGTAGGGAGAAGTTTTGGGGCTAATGATTATCTTTTCGGCGACCGGCATCTAGTTACTCCCAACGAGCCCAACGGCCTTATCATTTATTATTATTTAAAAAATAAAATTGAGGGAAAAATAAATATAGTGGTGACAGATTTATTCGGCCAGGAAATAGCCAGACTGGTTGGACCTAATAATCCTGGAATCAATTCGATTGTCTGGGAAATGCGTCCCCGATTCAGATCCGGAGCCCAAGGACCGCGAAATCTTTTAGAGCGGTTGGTAGAACCAGGAGAATATATAATTATTTTAGAAGCTAACGGGAAAAAATTTTCTCAAAAAGCAAAAATAACCAAGACGATCGGCTGGTCAATTGGAGCTAATCCCCAAAGAATTCGCTAGGAAAACATTTTTTACAATTTAAATAATGTGCTGAGCAACCTGTTGTTGCAGTTCTAACAAAGTTATTTGATTAATCTTGATTTTTAAAATTATTTATTATGCAATATTAGGAAAAACGATAAGAGCCAGTCATGTCAAGGGTAAGTCGTTTTGGGGTCTCATTGGAAAAAGAACTTTTAAAAAGATTCGATGCCTATATCAAAAAACTTGGTTTTAAAAATCGGTCAGAAGCAATTCGCAACCTTATTCGTCATCGGTTGGTGGAAGAAGAATGGAAAGAGGAAAAGAAAGAAAGTGTAGGCATCGTGGGCTTAGTTTACGATCACCACCGTCGAGAACTTCAAGAAAAATTAACTGATATTCAGCACGAGCATCTTTCCATAATAATCGCTTCGATGCATGTTCATCTTGATGAACATAATTGTCTTGAAGTTATTGTCTTAAAAGGAAAAGTTGACCTGATCAAAAAAACGGCTGACCAACTCTTAGCCACTCGCAATGTCAAATACGGCAAACTGATTATGGCGACAACTGGCGCCAACTTGGTTTAAAATCTGCTCTGACGAATTTTTATAGATAACAATTGCAGCCGGATAAGATTGAAACAAGAAATTCTATAATTTCTTCCAACGCAGGCGAAGGGAATTGGCCACCACAGAAACAGAGCTAAAAGCCATGGCGCCAGCGGCAATAATTGGATTTAAAAGAAGACCAAAAAAAGGATAAAGAACACCTGCTGCTATGGGCAGGCCAATAAAATTATAAATAAAAGCCCAGAAAAGATTTTGTTTAATTGTCTTAATGGTCTGACGACTGAGCTCAATGGCTTTAACTACAGCCATTAAATCGCTTGTCATCAAAATAATATCCGCAGCTTCAAGGGCAATATCAGTTCCTGAGCCTATAGCTAGGCCAACATCAGCTGAGGCCAAAGCCGGAGCATCATTAATCCCATCACCAACCATAGCTACAATATAATTTCTCTTTTGAAGTTCGCGGATAATTCTCACTTTATCTTCTGGACGACTTTCCGGGAAAATATTTTCTAATCTGATTTTTCGGGCTAATGCCTCCGCTACTAGCCGAGTATCGCCAGTCACCAAGAAAAGTTCGAGACCCATTGATTTAAGCTTCTCAACCGCTTGAATAGAAGTATCTTTCAAAGTATCAGCCATGGCAATAAAGCCAGCAAGGTCTTCGTTGATCATTACTGCGGCCACTGTTTTTCCTTCAGATAAAAGCTTTCCAACAACCTTGTCCTGAATCTTCCAATTTATTTTTCTTTCGTCCAAAAAACTTAAGCTTCCTACCCAAATTCTTTGCTCGCCAGCCATAACTTCTATTCCTAGGCCCTCAAGCCACCGGAAATCGCTAATAGGTTGAAGCTTCACCCCCCTTCTTTGAGCTTCCTTTAACAAGGCTTTGGCCAAGGGGTGTTCTGACCTTTGTTCAGCTGTCGCTGCGGCCGCAATAATTTCCTCCTCTTTTCTTCCATTAAGGGGAACAATATCAGTAACCGCCGGTTCGCCTAGAGTCAAAGTTCCAGTTTTATCAAAAACGACAGCGGTAACGCGATGAGCTCGTTCCAGATATTCTCCTCCCTTAATTAAAATCCCCTTTTCCGCTCCTTTGCCAGTTCCGACCAAAATGGCTGTCGGCGTGGCGAGCCCAAGCGCACAAGGACAAGCAATAACTAGGACAGAGATCATATTGAGAAGGGCCAGATTCATAGAAGGTTTAGGTCCAAAAATTAACCAGATGAGAAAAGTGAGGAAAGCTATCACTAATACGATTGGCCCAAAAATCCCGGCCACTTTGTCAGCTAGCCTTTGGATAGGCGCTTTGCTCAACTGGGCTTCCTCAACGAGACGAATAATCTGAGCTAAAACAGTCTTTTCGCCAATTTGGGTTGCTTTATAAATAAAAGTACCAAAACGGTTAACGGTAGCCCCAATAACCCGATCGCCAACTCGCTTGTCTACAGGTAAACTCTCTCCTGTGATCATCGATTCATCAACTGATGATTGACCCTCAATGATTATTCCATCCACCGGAATTTTTTCTCCTGGCCTGACTATTATCATCCTGTCTCT
>JAOAFQ010000023.1 GCA_026416195.1 Candidatus Aminicenantota bacterium
GGGATAGATGAGTCCCTATTTAAGAAAGTTGATCTAGTGAAAATTGATGAAATAAAGAAAAATTATAATATTAATGATAAAATCATCATAGGGGATATAGGCTATCATGATAAAAAAGCGGGAACAGACTTTATAATTGAAGTATATATAAAAGCATCGAAAAAAATTCCTAATTTAGCCTTAATGATTGTTGGGGGAGGACCAGAAATAATTAGATTAAAATATAAATATAGGAACGAAAAAAATATACTATTCATTGGGCCTGTCCCTCAAGAAGAAGTGGCGAATTACTTTTTAGCTACAGACATCGGTGTTCTTCCATATATTAATCATCCAAGTGTTCATGCAAGATTTCCTATTAGATTATTAGATTTTATAGCAGCTAGAAAAATCGTGATAAGTTGGCCATTTGGAGATTTAAGATTATTAAACTTTCCCAATGTGATTATTGCGGAACGCCAGGTAGACAAATGGGTTGAAGCTATCAGCAAAGCAATTGATATAAAATGGCAACCAGAGTGGGACTATTTACTCAAAGAGCTATCTATGAAAAAAATAATCGATGACTTTAAAAAGCAGATATTTGTCCTTTTGGAGGAAAAAAAGATAAAATATTAATATCATGAAAAAAAACAAAGTAAAGATTGCGATTATCATCTTAAGTATAATAGGTACAGTATCTTCTATTATATTAATCTCTAAAGTTGCTGGAAAGTCCGCTTCTTATAATAATATAATTTTAATTGCTATTGATACTCTACGAGCAGATCATTTAGGCTGTTATGGCTATCATAGGAATACTTCCCCACACATTGATTTATTAGCTAAAGATTCGCTTCTTTTTGAAAAAACTGTTGCTCAGAATCCATGGACTTTGCCCTCCTTCGCTTCCATGTTTACCTCGCTTTACCCTTCTCAACATAAAGTTGGTTTAATCGAAAAAAAGTTAGCCGAATCATATTTAACTTTAGCTGAAATTCTTAAAGGAAAGGGATATTACAATATAGCTTTTACAGGTGGCGCCTATCTATCAAAAGAATTTGGTCTATCTCAAGGGTTTGATGTTTTTGAAGAATTTAACCGCCCTTCTTCTAACGATATAGAAGAAATTATCTCAGCAGCAATTGAATGGCTAGAAAAAGAAAAAAAAGAAAAA
Source organism: Candidatus Aminicenantota bacterium (assembly GCA_026416195.1). GTDB lineage: Bacteria > Acidobacteriota > Aminicenantia > Aminicenantales > CALLJL01 > CALLJL01. The sequence continues at coordinate 1,157 of JAOAFQ010000023.1, forward strand.
TTTTTTATGTTTATCCATTCTTATCAACCTCATAGTCCATATTGGCCGCCCGCAGATTACGATATATTTTATAGAAACTATACTGGTCGAATAACTGGAGATCTTTGGAAAGATGTGCAGATAGTTTTTGGTGAATTAGAATCAAAATATAAAACAATTCCTTCCCACGATAGGGAAAGACTAATTTCCCTTTACGATGGAGATATTCTATATACTGATGTCTGGATAGGCCGATTTATAAAAACATTGAAAGAACTAAATCTATATGAAGAATCGCTAATAATATTCACTTCAGACCATGGAGAAGAGTTCAATGAACACGGAGCTTGGGAACATGGACACACTTTATATAAGGAATTATTAAATGTTCCACTAATCATAAAGTTCCCCAACGGAGCTTATAAGGGGGTTGCGGATAAATTGGCTGAGTTAATAGACATAATGCCAACTATTTTGGACTTTTTTAAAATAAAAATTAATCATAAAATTGATGGCCAAAGCCTTTTGAGGAAATCAGGTAATAATTTCGCCTATAGTCAGGCATTTCCTAAACCCAATCTTTTATCGTTTCAGGAGGGAAATATAAAAATAATTTTTAATTTTGACAAGAGGAGTTACGAAATATTTAATCTGAATGATGACCCGGACGAGAAAAATAATATATTTACCTCAGAGATTGTTAATTTCTATAAGCCAAAAATTAAATTATATCCACAATTGGAACTGAAAAAAGAGGCCTTTCAGCTTAATAAAAAAGAATTAAGTGAGGAAGTTGTAGAGAAATTAAGAGCCCTAGGATATATAAAATGAAAATTGGTAAGATTTTAAATAAAATCAATGAAGGAAAAAGACCGATAGTTGCCGTCACTAAGTCCGATTTTGAGAGTTTATATTTTAAGCTTAATAAAATTGTTGATTTATTAGGAGGATTGCAAATAGATAATAAACATGTTGTTATAAAAATAAACCTTTGTGATGCCAGAACCCCTGAGACAGGAGCGATTACTCATCCTCTTGTTTTGGAGGCATTATTAAGATTATTAAGGGAAAGATATGAAAATCTTAAGATTTCAGTGGTTGAGAGTGATGCCACTGTAGTTTTGGCTAATGATTTTATTAAATGGTTTGGTTTTGAAGGGGTTCTAAAAAAATGGGAAGCTAAATTTATAAATTTATCAGAGATTGAAAGCGAAAAGATAAAGTTAGATGGCAAGAGGATAAAAGAATTAGCAATACCAAAATTATTAATTGATAATATTTTCTTTATTTCTCTAGCTAAGTTAAAAACCAATATTCTAACGAAAATATCTTGTTCCCTTAAAAATCAATTTGGCTGTCTTCCAGATGTTGAAAAAAGCATTTATCATCCTTTTTTGGACGAGGTAATTGCAGAAATAAATTATCTTATCAAACCAAATTTTTCTTTAGTCGATGGAATTATTGCTATGGGAGGAGCTCAAGGGCCGGCCTATGGAATCCCAATAAGGGCTAATTTAATTATAGGGGGGAAAGACCCAGTAGCGGTAGATGCCTATTGTGCTCGTCTTATAGGTTTTAGTCCTTATTTAGTAGGTCATATAAGAAAGTCGTTTGAGAAAGGCATTGGTTCGATGAAGTATGAAGTAGTAGGAGAAAAAATAGCCAGTTTAAATTTTGAAGTAAATAAATTCGAAATGATACTTTTTAGGTGGGGAAGTAATCTTAAGAGAAAATTGACGAAAAATTATAGAAATAATTGATGATGGTAAAAATTGGAATTATTGGGGCTGGAGCGATCGTCAGACGAGCTCATTTACCTACTTGGAAGAAAATATCTCCAGATATGGTAAAGGCAATTGCTGATATTGACCTTAATCTTGCGAAGAAAGTTAGTGAAGAGTTTAGCATTCCTATCTACACAGATGATTATAAAGAGATTATCAATGATCCAGAAATAAATATTGTTGATATTGCCACCCCCACCCCAACCCATTTTGAAATTATTATGGCAGCCATTGATCAAAAGAAAAATATCATCGTTGAAAAACCTCTTGTTTTGACATTAGAAGAAGCCTTTAAGGTTAAACGATCAATAGAGAAAAATGGGCTTAAATTGACCGTGATTCAAAATTATCGTTACTATCCATGTGTAATTAAAACGAAAATGCGAATCAGTATGGATAAAATTGGCCAAGTAGTTTCCATAAATGGGCTTGCTCATTCCAAATTTCCTTCCTCTTGGACAAGAGGCAAATGGTTATATCATAAAGCCGGTGTTCTTTACGATTTTCTTCCCCATTTAATTGATTTAATTATCTGGCTAAATAAAAGTGATCCAAAATATATCTATGCGATCGGAGGCGATTCTATAGGGCAGAAAATGGATTTTTTTACCAACGCTCAAATATTAATTGAATTTAAAAATGGAACCCTGTGTAGTGTTAATACTTCGTGGCTAACTGGATCTAATATCTTAAGATTGGATATCCATGGGACTGGCGGACATATTTTTTTAGATGTGAAAGATAACACATTTTTAGAAGTCCATGGGACATTTACGCCTATTGATAATTTCAGAAGGTTTTTAAATGAAATAACTAGTTTGATGAAGAGAATTGCTAATAAAAGTTTTTTTATTGGCCCCATTTACTATTATCTACCTTTTTTTAAGGATTTTCTTACCTGTTTAGAATTTGATACGTTACCTAAAGTTACCATTGAGGATGCCCTAAAAAATATGGCTATTTTAGATGCAGCTAAGATAAGTATTGAAAATAATGAAGTTGTAAAATTTGATGATTTAATAGGAAAGTTTTAATCGATGAAGGTTGATAGACGTTTTTTTGCAGTTAAGCCAAAGGAGAAAAATAAACAATATTTTCCTTTTTTAAAATCATCTTCTTTAGAGGATTTCAATACGGCTTTAATATTACTCCCTTTTTGGTGGATCTTGGGGATTAAATTTTTTATATTTCATTTAATTAGCCTATTAGGCCTTTTGAAAATTTTGATATCAAAAAGGAGCCATAAAATCAATATTCCAAGAGAAGCATATATATTGATTTTATTTATAATAATTTATGCCGTTGCAATAGGGGCTAATCTTAAAGCAGCTCCATTTACCAGAATCTTAGCCTCATTATATAATCTCACTTTTTGGATAATGGGTGTTTTCATTTTAATTATTGTTTTTAATGAGCTTAATAAATCATTTATTTTTTCATTTTTTAAAATATTTAGTTTTATTGGTTTAATTACTGGAATAATATCTCTGATCTCAATAATAGCTTGGTTCAAGGGATATCAAAATCAGCAGATTGAAAGCCTCTTAGGAAATGTATTAAACCTTAAAAACCTCAGCGAAGCGCAGCTGCTCTATGCTTCGATAAAGCCGACAATAGTCGCCACTGATTGGATTTTAGGAAGAAGAGTTCCAAGGCTTTATATTTTTGAAGTTTATCCTACAGCAATAGGCATATTAATGGTTTTTGCCATCGTCATAACTCTCATTTATTATAAAATTAGTAAAAAGAAGTGGCTTAAGATAGCTTTAATATTTGAAGGTATAGCTTTATTAGCTTCGTGGTCAAGAGTGGCTATCTTATTGGCCATAGTTAGTGTGATTTTGATAAACTGGTTTTTAAATAAAAAGAAAAATTTATATTATTTCTTAATTGTCTTATTTTTACTAATTTTTATGATTATTTCATTTGTTATTCCGCCTTCAACTGGTTTTGCTTTTTTATATGAATTCAGAAAAAGCAGTTCCGATTACAGAACAGAGCTATATAAAGTGACTTTGAAGGAAGCGATGAAAAAGCCAATTTTAGGTCATGGAATAAAGCCTCGAATTCAAAATTTTTCTGTTCCCATAGGATCTCATTCTATGTATTTAGGTGTTTTACTTAAAACGGGCTTTCTGGGATTATGTGTATTTGCTTTATTTTGGATTATGGTAATTGGCCAATGGTGGAATTATAAGCCATTATTAGAGCAAAGGCTTTATCGAGATGAGTCCTATTTAAATTATCTTTGGCTCGGCACAGGAATTATAATTTTCGATGGATTGCTCTGGATGTTTTTTGAAGATCTTGATGCTCCAGTGATTGTTGCCTTTGTGTATTTTTTGATAGTGGCAATTGCCCTTTCAATTAATAAATTGAAAAGCTAGGACTTTTGTCAATGAAAATATGTTTGATTTGCTCATCAGGAGGGCATCTTTTTCAACTTTATGTTTTAAAGGATTGGTGGGGTCAATTTGAAAGATTTTGGGTTACTTTTAAAAAAGAGGATGCAGTTTCCCTTCTGAAGGGGGAAAAAATATACTGGGCTTATTTTCCCACTAATAGAAATTTTAAAAATTTATTTAAAAATACAATTTTGGCTATGAAAATTCTTTTTAAAGAAAGACCTAATTTAATTATTTCAAATGGGGCAGGGGTAGCTATTCCTTTCTTTTATATAGGTAAGATGTTAGGGGCAAAGCTAATTTATATTGAAGTTTACGATCGGATCGACTCTCCTACTATAACCGGAAAAGTGGTCTATCCAATTGCTGATATCTTTCTTCTTCAATGGGAGGAGCAAAAGAACTTTTATCCAAAAGGTCTATTTTTAGGACAAATCCTATGATCTTTGTTACTGTGGGAACGCATGAGCAACAATTCAACCGATTAATCGAAAATGTAGATTGCTTAAGGGAAATGAACAGAATTAAAGAAAACGTATTTATTCAAATTGGTTATTCTTCATATGAACCTAAATATTGCGAATATTCTAGATTTTTAAAGTTCGAAGAAGTGATGAGCTTCATTAGCCGAGCAAGAATAGTGATAACTCACGCTGGACCTGGAAGCATCTTCCCAATTTTATATTTTGGAAAAATTCCTATCGTAGTTCCTCGCCAAAAAAAGTTTGGCGAACATGTGGATGATCACCAGGTTTATTTTTGTAGAAGAATGGAAAGAATGAATAAAATAATTGCAATCTACAATATTGAAAATTTGGAGCATGCTATCATCAATTATAATCAACTGGTTGAATCATTAGGAAGTGAAAAAAAGTGTAAAGAAATAAATTCTATTAAGAATTATATCAAAGCTTTGGAGCAAATATGTGATCGGCTCTTCCAAAAAGGCAAACCAAAATTAATGGGAAATACTAAAAGATTAAATAAATAAAAGAAGGGCCTTTATTTTTTAGGACAAGCCTTACGAATGAAGCTGCGGTCAATAATCAGCTTGCCATGAAAGTGAAGATAATTAAGTAAGATTAGGACTCGTTGGTCGCCAGTCATGGTTCGGCTAAAAATTCCCCTAAATCCTTTAAAGGGGCCTTTGACTACCTCAACTAGATCACCAATTTCAGGAGGAGGCGGTTCTTCTTCCAGAATAATAAAGCCATTGACTTCTCGAGATCTAATTCCTTCAATAATTGCAGTTTCAACCGGAATTGGACCAGCCTCATTACCTACAACTCGCCTGACTCCCCGAGTAAATCGAACTAGACGATATTGTTTTGGGTAATCAAAATAGACAAATTCGTAACAAGGAAAAAGCGAACGGACCCGCCCATCCTCATCCTTGTAACGGGGGCAATAAACCATCATTCCTGCCTCAACTAATAGTTTTTCGACCATAGCTTCTTTAAGGGGCTTTGTTTGTAGAACAAACCAGTTTCTCATTTTAATCCCTTTTTGCTGCAATTCTTTTTTTGTATAATATTATGTCTTTATTGATTTCTTTTAATTTAAAATTACGTATTTTTAAATTTTCCATTAACTTCGAAGATAAAATCGACTCGATTTTAAGAAAAAAAAGAAAAATTTTCAAGATAAATAATTTTGGAAAAATCATGTTATAATTAAAAAGAGAAAGCTAATTTTTTATTGCTTTGAGAAAAAATAAAATGGGATTTAGAATTGGGATTGATGCCCATGCAGCCGAGCGAGACGGCACTGGCAATTGTACTTATATTCGGAATCTGCTTCTTGAGTTGGCGTCGATTGATAGAGAAAATCGATATTTTATTTATGCTATCAATCCAATGCACCCCTTTTATGATCGAATAAAAATATATAAAAATTATGTAATTAAATCACTTTTCTTTAAAAACCCTTTATTTCGTATTCCTCTTTCGTTGGTCATTCGGGCGTTTTTAGACAAAATAGATTTACTCCATGTACAATATATTGCTCCTCCCCTTCATTCAGGAAAATTAGTGGTTACTATTCATGATCTAGCTCACTTTGATATTCCTTGGTCTTTTAGTCGCTTTGAGGTCTTACGGTCAAGGTTATTAATTCCGCTATCAGCGAAAAAGGCCAAAAAAATATTGACAGGATCAGCTTATAGCAGTTATTGTATAAGAGAAAAATTTAGATTACCTGATTCGAAGCTTGTTATAACTCCCTATGGAGTTAATCCAATATTGTTTAAGCTAGAAAAAGGTAAATTAACAAGAAGCGCAGAGGAATTAAAGAGAAAATATGGTATAAAAGCTCCCTATATTCTATCGCTTTCGCGTCTTAATTTTCGGAAAAACTTAACGCTGTTAATAAAGGCCTTTGAAATTCTTAAAAATGAAAAGAACATGCCCCATCAGCTTGTTATTGCTGGTATAAAAGACGTGGGTTCAGAAGAGGTTAGAAAAATAGCTGAGAAAAGCTTATACTATAATGACATTATTTTTACCGGATATGTTCCCGATGAAGATCTTGCTTACCTTTATGGAAGCGCTGAAGTTTTTGTCTTTCTTTCTGAATATGAGGGATTCGGCTTGCCTGTCCTGGAAGCTATGGCCTGTGGTGTCCCTGTGGTCACTTATGCTTCGACTTCCCTCCCTGAAGTGGCCAAGGATGCAGCTCTTTATGTAAGCGAACTTAATCCTTTGAGTGTAGCTGAAAAAATAAGACAACTTTTTGAAGATGCTGATTTGCATTTATATTTAAAACAAAAAGGAAAAGAAAGGGCCAAACTTTTTACATGGGAAGAAACAGCGAAATTAACCCTCAAGGTATACAATGAAATTTTACATGGAAAGAACTAAACTGCATCAATTTATCTACTTGATTTACCTAAAAAAATATCAAAAACAGCAATAATGCTCTAATTTATATTTCTATGGTAATTCAACTATAGTAAATAGAAAGAATCCATAGTAATTTTAGGTAATTTTTGTATTATCTCGATATGAGCAAAGTGGCGAGTATAAATTAAAAAGTAATTTAAAAATATAATGACCCAATTTGCTATAGAGAAATTAGAAGAGCAAATAAATAAATTTATTTGGTACCACACGATTGATTTGGGTAATGGACTTATCACCCCTGGCCTATATGATCATCGGCCATATCTAAAATTTTATGGTTTTCCTGAAGATTTAAAGGGAAAACGAGTTCTCGATATTGGAACTTTAAATGGTTTTTTTGCTTTCGAATTTGAAAGAAGGGGAGCAAAAGTTGTGGCGACGGAGCTACCTGATTGGCTGGATCATGATTTTGGCCCTGATTATAAAATAGATAGACCCCTAGAAGTTTTAAAAAGTTACTTACATGAATCATTTGAGTTAGCCAAGAAAATACTCAATTCGAAAGTCGAAAAAATATTGACAAATATTTATGAGATCTCTCCTGAAAAATTGGGTTATTTTGACCTAGTCTTTTGCGGAAGCCTTCTTCTTCATCTTACTGATCCGATAAAGGCTTTGTGGAATATCAAAAAAATTACTCAAGAGATAGCTATCATTGCTACGGCAATTCAGCCTGAAGAAGATCCAATACCTCAAGCCTTATATATTGGTCATTCGAGCGCCGATACCTGGTGGCTTCCTAATAAAGCTTGTTTAATAGAAATGATTAAAAGTGCAGGCTTCAGCCGCGTGGAATGGTTTTCAAAGTTCAGACTAGATTACCGCAATGGTCAACCGGGTTGGTTCCATGGTGTAGTTCATGCCAAAATTTAAAACAAGCTGAATTTTAAAACCGATATGATTATATGATTAAATTGGAGGATAGCGAGATATTAAATTATAATTATAAAGTGAAAGGAATGGAAAAAGATCCAACTTTGGAAGAAATTTATAATTGTCCTTTATGCGGTGGCAATAAATTTAAAAAAATAATAGAAAAATTCTCGCTTCAAATTAAGAAATGCCAAGTTTGTTCTCTTGTTTTTACCAATCCCCGTTTGCGAAAAGAAATAATTAAGAAAAGATATTCTACTGATTACTTTATCCAAGAATACCTCGGTGGGCTAAAAATTGAATCTTTAGATGAAAAACCAAATTTAGTGGACTTATATAATCATTACGGTCTTTATTTAGAGGTAATCAAAAATTATTTTTCTCCTGGTAAAAAACTTCTGGAAATAGGTTCAGCTGCGGGTTTCTTCTTACATTTTGCTCAAAAGATGGGTTGGCAAGTAACTGGGGTTGAACATATTCCAGAAGCAGTTAAATATGCAAGGAAAACCTTTAATTTATTGATTTATGAAGGAAGCTTTGAAGAGGTTGAAATTAATGAAAAATTTGATCTAGTTGTCCTTTTAGATGTGATTGAGCATTTTATTGATCCTGTCTTCTGTCTTAAAAAAGCCTTTAAATTATTAAAATCTGGAGGGATCATTTTTATTAGCACTCCTAATTATAACAGTTTAAGTCGACGTTTCCTCGGCAAAGGCTGGGCGGTGTTATCCCCTGCCGATCATCTTTTTTATTTTACTAAAACAACATTGAAGTTACTTTTGAATAAAACGGGTTTTATGGAATTGAAGATAACCGACCTGGCTGACTTCGAACCTAAGGCAATTCATACTCAATGGAAAAATGGTAGATCTAAATTTTATAAGGAAATTATAGAAGGAGTTGGCATTAAGTTTATTTTCTCTAAGATAAGAGAAAGAAAATTCAATGAGTTTTTGTCTATAGATGAATTTTCGACTGGGAAAATAAGGCAATATCGATGGCCAAAAAAGGTAATGAAATTAGCAAAAAAAATAATTTATGATTTATTTAAAATGATTACGGAGGGGGATAGACTATTAATTTTAGCTTCAAAGCCATAAAAAAGTAAGCTTCTAAAAATTACCCTTTCTAATTATTCTAACTAACCCTGTTTTTCCTCTTTAGGGGTGATTGACTAAATTTAATTAAGGTATTATTCATAAGGTGTAGAATTTTCTTAATAATAACCAAGACTAGGATAGATTTAAATAAAATTGTAAGGGGGCTTTGAAGGTGGACTACATGGAGGAATAAAAAGAGGGAGATAAAAATGGTTACGAAAGAGAAAATAAAAAATAAGTTAAAAATTTTCTTTTCCTTATTATTGTTCTTAATGTCAAATCTATTTTTATTTTCCTTCATTTTTCCTCAAATTATAGTCATTTCACCTTCATCCCGAGATGAAGTTAAGTCTTGTGCGGAGTATTCGGAAGAAGTTCTTCTTGATCGTTGGGATATGAATGAGAGGACCGACCTTGGTTGGCGAATATTTAATACTTACGAATTGCCCCTTTCTTACCTAGAAAATATAAATTTTGCTAATGGAATTTTCTCAGCCAAATCTGGTTATACACCAGGATTGCCATCGCCTTTAACCTCAGATGTTAATATTACGATTCTGGATTCAGCTTATCCTAATGCGGTGGTTATCGGGAAAACTGGCCGCAAATATCCGATAAATGCTTCAAAATATAAAATTCTTGTTTTGCGCATGTATCTTCAACCAGAAGTAGAAGGCAAGCTATATGGTCAAGGCTATCTTTATTGGTCGAAAAATACGATTTATAACGGAATAACTTGCGCAGGACCATTTTTTGCACGCGATGGCTGGTTCTTTTATTTTATCGATATTCCATCTCTTGTTATCCGTCACGGTTCTGATCCCTGGTCAGGCTGGATAGATTCGTTAAGAATAGATCCCATTGCTATCGCCGATAAACAAATTTGGATCGATTGGATTCGCCTAGTTGAAAACGACACTTCCTTACAAAGAACCATTTCCTGGATTGGAAATACGGGACCAGTTGATATTTATCTTGATAATGACCGAAATCCAGCCAATGGCCTTCTTGGGGCTCTAGCAAAAAACGTTTCTGGAACAAGTTATCCTTTTCTGGCTGGGGGCTTGGCTTCAGGAAATTATTATGTGGCAATTGCGCCAAGCGGAACCACAGCTTATTCTTATTCTTCTGGTTATTATTGCATTAATGATACTCCCATTCTCAATTTTCAAAAACCCTCAGAAGAGGGGAGTGAAGTTGATTTTGCTACTCTTACATTTGCTGATCCATGGGACATGGCTAATAGTGCTGATGTCGAATATACGAGGAATGTCCAAAAGGCTCAGTTTCAGACGATTGATTATGAAGATATCTTAGGTCACCTTCATAAAAATCAAACAGTTTTTTATGGTGAAAGTACCGCTCTTTCTCCTTATGGTGACCCAACTGTTTATTTCCTTTTTCCTTGGTTCAATAAAAGAGGCACTTGGGCCTCAATTGATTCTAATAAATATCATAATTTAGTGTTTAAAATGAGTATCCTGAAGACTTATTCTTATAATGATGGTTCAATTGCTCGCGTTATCTGGAAATTAAAAAATGAGTCAGGAGAAAATGTGAGTAAAGATATTGTTATTCGCCATTTTGGTGACCGTTGGTTGATGGAAAAAATTGTCTGTGATCTTAAAACCATTCCTCTAGAAGAAGGGGCTGGCAGTCCTTCCCACTCAGGTTGGACAGGACAGATCGATGCCTTTCGAATTGATCCTCATGAATTTCCTGATCCCACCCCTTTTGTTTTCGATGAAATTAGATTGACAGCAGATTGGAGCGCCGATAGCTCCTTTGAAATTGAATTTAAAGTTGATGATGCTGATAGCAATCTTTATATCAGCCTTTACTACGACAATGACAATTCGGGATATGATGGTTTGCCTATAGCCCTCAATATTCCGGTGTCTGCAGGTGATAATTCATATATTTGGAATACTTCTTCTGTCCCAGCTGGCAAATACTGGATATACGGAATAATAACTGATGGCCAAAATGTTAATCGAGCTTACGCTACTGGGCCCCTAATAATTAATCATGGTCTTATCCCTGAAATAAAACTTTCTCGGAATAAACTTTATTTTGGAGGAGTGTCTGGTTCTCTTCTCACCTCATCACAAAAAGTAGCCATTACCAATTCAGGCCAAGGAACCCTAAACTGGCAAATTGCTAAGAGCGCCCCTTGGATTGAGGTAAATCCAACCTCTGGAACTGGCAATGGGATTATTGAAGTGAGCCTTAATTTAAATTACCTTTCAGTAGGAACATATCAAGGAGTTATATCAGTTTCTGATAATTTAGCTTCAAATTCACCCCAAGTCATCAATGTTTTTGTTAATGTTCTGATGGCTGGATTAACGATGGTGCCCTTTGGGTTTGTTGACACACCCGTGGATGGAGCCAGTAACATTGAAGGGGCGATACCGGTGACTGGCTGGGCTTTGGATGATATTGAGGTGACCAAGGTAGAAATAAAGCGGGAGCCTCATCCTCTGGATAATCCTGTGGTTATTGGGCCTGATGGTTTGGTTTATATTGGGGATGCTGTTTTTGTTGAAGGCGCCAGACCTGATGTAGAGCAAGCCTATCCCACCTATCCTCTGGCTTACCGGGCCGGTTGGGGCTATATGCTCCTGACGAATTTCTTACCCAATCAAGGTAATGGTACCTACAGACTTCACGCAATTGCCTATGACAAAGAAGGAAATAGAGTTACTTTAGGTACCAAGACCATTCACTGCAATAATGCTCAGGCCACCTATCCTTTTGGGACAATAGATACACC
>JAOAFQ010000050.1 GCA_026416195.1 Candidatus Aminicenantota bacterium
TCGGCAGCGTCAGATGTGTATAAGAGACAGGCTTTGAATAGCTCGAGAATCAGCCACTAAAGCTTGGGCCAAAATCGTGGTGAGCCAAGCTGCCGTGCGATAGTAGAGCTTCACTCCAATATTCCATTTTTCTCTTTCCCATTCTAAACCATCCACATTAACAATCATTTTCTTTCCCAAGATTTTTGGCCATAAAAGAAGAGGTCCATTAGCTGCATTAAAAATAATCAGAGCGTCATAGGTGGATTTAAGGGCATGGAAAAGCGATAAAAGAGTGTGGGATGGAGTATCAAGAACTTTTTTTTCAATTCCCCGGACATAAATTAACTTTATGCCTTCATATTCTGGTAGCCTCTCTCGATAATAGCCGTAACGGCAATAAACATAGACATCATGACCTCGAGCCACAAGCCTTTTACCTAGCTCCTCAGCGCAAGTTTCAAACCCGCCGTAGCGGGCTGGTACTCCCCTTGTCCCAAGGATAGCAATTTTCATCTTTGATTAAAAGTCTTATTAATTACTGAGTCCGCTCCGCTGATTTTTTCAAAAGGCATCATTTGGCTTTTTTTAATTAATTTTTTGAATTCAATTTGGTTTAAAATCTTAAAATAATTCTAACCTTCCAACATTTTAGTTTTGCAAAGTGCGGAACCATTAAGTCCATCATTTTCCGCCCGCCTTAAAATTTTATAGAACTTAAGACCTCTTTTCAAATTTAAATTTCTTAAATATTTCTTCAATTGATTTGCATGCTCGATTTTAAATTCCTTTTTAAAAAAGTTTTGAGAAGGTGACTAATATAGAAAGCCATTTCTTTGGTTTTAATTTTTGCTCTTTGATCTTTAAGACCAATTTCTAATAGGTAGTAGCCAACGCACCTCAAGCCAAGGCCCCCCAAAAAAATAAGTTTTAAAATCAAAAGATTTACTCTTGACCAAAATGATAATTTTTCCAATCGCTTCTCTGTCTTTTTTAGACCATTCTTTTTGAGAAGGAACCAGTCAAAGGAAGAATCTAGCCACTTAGTTTGATAATGTTCTTTCTCTTTTTCGTCTTGTAAATGATATACTTTGGCCCCTGGATAATAAATCAGCTTTCCAGCCTTTTTTAATTGTTCACTATAAGCTAAATCTTCAGCATACATAAAGAAATATTCAGGCATTGGGCCAGCCTTAACTAAAGACGATTGCCTGATAACCAGAGCAGCGCCTGTGAGCCAATCAACCTCAACCAGCCTTCTTTTCTGATAGAAATAATTCTGATTTATATATAAGCCCTTATAAATTAAAGGGAAAAAAATTGACAGAAAAAAGAAATGATTCCAGGCTGTCCTAAGGCTAAGATTAAATCCGGCTATGCCGCTTTGAGGTTTATCCTTTCTATCAAGAAGGGCTGGAAGACAAGCCGCCACTTCTTTATTTTCATCCATAAATTTGATCAATCGAATGAAGGAATTATCTCTCAACTCCACATCATTGTTAAGCAAACAAAGATAATCAAAAACTACTTCTTTTTCCTTTAAATAATTTATTCCGCGATTAGCAGCTCGAGCAAAGCCGAGGTTTTTGGGATTAATTAGAAGCCAAACCTCAGGAAATCTTTCTCGAATTAATTCACAGCTTCCATCCTCAGAATAATTATCAACGACCAGAATCTTATGATTTAGGTCAGCGAGATGCTTTCTGAGACTCGCCAGACAACGCTCAATTTTTTCCCGTCCATTCCAATTAATGATTAAAAAAATTATTTTTATTTTTTCCCGAATTTCATCAATTTTATTTTCCTCAAGTTCGTTTTTTTGACGTGTCTCTTCAGTCATTCCTTTTGATAATTATGGCCTTTATTTTAAAAGCTTTTTAAGTGGGACAGCCATAAAAGGAGGAATTTTTTGTAATATTTTCCATAGATGAGGTTGACGACTCAGCCGCCGTAGCCAGCTCTCTCTTTTGGGCAGAAAAAGGGGCAAAAGTGACTCCGCTGAAGGCATGACTCGAAGATGTCTTATTTTGCCATTAATGACTTTCTCGCAATAAGCCACGAGGGGCTCACTAACTTTCTCCCAAGTAAATTTTTCTTTTATTAACCGTAAATTTTGCTTCATTTCTGCCCTTTTTTCTGATGAGGAAGCTAGTTCTAGCATAGCGTTCTTCAAAGCAACGACATCGGCTTCAGGAACAACTAATCCCAACTTTTTCTCCCGTACTAGATCGGCAAAATAGTCGCCTTCAGTACAAAGAATGGGTAGCTCGTATTTAATATAATCAAGCATGCGGGTGCGGAAAGAGAAGTGGGTTTCAAAATGAATTTTATGGATGGACACGGCCACATCGGCCGCCATGAAATACTTTCCTCTTTTTTTATAGGGGATCCACTCCTGGTTGAAAAAAACATGATTTTCAAGCAGACCAAGCGAAGAAGCTAATTGGAAGGCCTCGACAGCCATATCTAGTTTGGGTAGCAAGGGATTGGGGTGAGTGGTTGAAAGAAAGAGGAGCTTTATTTTCGGATTTATTTTGCGAGCTTCATTTAGGGCTTGAATCAGAGTTAACGGATCGAACCAATTGGAAATAACCCCGCCCCAAAGGAAGAGGATATCATCTTTCTTCAAAGGAAAAAGCTTCCCCCTAATCTCACTTCGGATCGAGTCTAAAAATTTTGACTCGGTTGGGCTGTCAACATCTGGTGACTTCTTTGTGACCAAATCCGTTAGTTTCTCAACTTGCAAGCCGTAGGGAACAAGACTGATTAAATCATTCAAATCAGGAGAAACTTCTAGGATGGTGGGGTTAATTCGATTAAGGCTTAGAAGGCATCCTATTAATAAATCCCTCTGCTTTTCAGTAGCACAGAGGAAATGATCAGCCCAAAGAAGAAGTTCGTTAAAGACCTGAAGATCACGACAATGAATAAAATGTCGATCTTCAAGCTTTGGAATTTTTTTCTGGTGAATAAAAAGATTTTCCAAAACAAAGGGAACATACATATCAGCAATAAGCCAGGGAGCCTCAGTTTTTATCCAAGGAAATTTTTGAAGGACATATCCCTGAATAAGAATAATAAGGCTTGAGCGGACTATTTCAGCAAGCTCTCTGTCTCGCCCAACTGTATAGGAGAAAACAGAAAACTTAGGCTTAATGGGGAGCTCTGGAGGCGAATAATCAGGGCGAGCCAAAGCTACTTTGAATTTTGTGGCCAGGACATTGGCTAGCTCCCAAGCTCTAATTCCTGGTCCAGCCATTTTCTCGCCTACTACATCATCTGCAACAATTAAAATGTCGAAGCTGAAGCTTGTCGAGCGCGACTTTATTTTGTGGTTTGAATTTAAGAAATTAGACACATCCTCTCCCTTTTTCATTTAACTGGATATGTCGATCGATTGTATCTCAATTAATTCAAAATATTAGCTCAAATATTATAAAATCAAAAATAAAAATAGCCAATCTTTTAAGTAAATCTTTGACCTTCGAGTTTTGCTTTAGAGTTTTTTGATGGTTGGTTACCTTTTTCAAGAAAAAATAGGAATTGATGGAGAAGAAAATAAAACATGAAAAGAGAGATAGCTTCAAAGAAAGTCAAGACGAAATAAAAAAATAATTTACTGCCGAGAAAGCCAGGATAATGGCGAGTTATTCGCCAAAGGCACGAAACGAGATTATGGTAAGAATATGTCCTGAAGACTAAGTCACCTCGTTTTTCCCGTCCATCAAAGACATAATTTCCATGGCGATAGATATTCCGTTCATTCATCCAGGCACTGATTCCTGTTTCAGGGCTTGAATCAGGCGAACTTAAACTAAAATAATAAAGCTTGCCTTTAGATTGGCTAATCGGATTAAATTTTATTTTATGATAAAGATTATTCTTAACTTCTGTGGCTCTAAATTCGCTTTGGCGAACTAAAATTTTTCTTTTACCTCTAATTTCCCATAATTGAAAATAGATTTTAAGTTCATTTGTCCGGTTATAGGTGCCAAACATAAGGTCAATCCGATGGAGATTATTTTGAGGGGCTTTAAAAGTCTGACCAACTGAGTGATTGTTACAGATGAAATAGGTAGGATTTGTGTTGGGGTAAATATTGAGATCAAGGCAATCGTATTTTCTAATCAAAAACAAATAGATTTGAAGACCAAGAAAAAAAGTTAGTCCGGCTACTTTGATAATTCGAAACATTTATTAAAAGCGGTAGCCGAGGCCAAACATGGCCTGAAAACCGCCAATATTGACTTCATAGTCGGCTGGGTTTATCTGGCATCGCGAATAATGGAAACAAAACTCGCTCACAATTCCCTTCCAGACAATAAAGCCGACACCTGCTTTCAAGGTCAAACCCAGATTGCCCGCCTCAATATTTCCAAGAACATTGTTTTCGTTGAAGATAAAATAGTCCGTGCCTATCCCCCCATAGAAAAAAAGTTTTTTCCATGATCGGCGGTATCTCAGACCATTACCCATAGTAACAATTTCTACTTGGGTTGGCTCGCGGGTGAGAGTTAGTTGTCCTCGCTTAAAGAAGTAATTAGCCCGCATCCAAAAATCGAGATTGGGGAATAATTCGATCGTCAATTCAAGCCCTGAGGTATCGCCGCTTCCATAAATTTCTCTAAAAGCTGAATCAGCAGGAAAAAAGAATCCTCCGACCGCCTTCAAGGTTATCGGATTAGCGTGGGCTTTCATTGATAATGAGGAAAAAATAAAAAAAATGATAATTATATTTAGCTTTTTGAAATAGTAGCGACTCATCTTTCTTTTTTCTTGTCTTTTTCTCTTCCAAAATTTCATTTGTGGTTTTTATGATTGAGCTTTTCGCCGAAAAAGATTAGGAAAGCTGAATTTTTGACTTCGATTGTTATTCTTTCATTAATTGCTCCTTTATTTCCTTTTTTATTTTTTTATCCAAATTTGGCCTTAATTTACTACAGTAGTGGCCGGTTCACCGATAATTCCGTTATTGTTAACGGCCCTTATTGAATAAACATAAGTTTTGGCGGCCGCCACTGGACGATGCAGATATTCGAAAATATTAGCTTCAAGTTCAGCCAAAAGCTTCGCTGTTTCCCCATCATTCCTAAAAAGCCAGTATTTAACGATGTTTTTATTCTTAGGATTGGCCTTCCAAGTCAACTTAATCACATATTCGGCCTTAGTCAGCGAGCGATTGACAAGTTTTACTCCTTGAAAATCAAGGGGAGGATACACCTCAACCCTTTTAAAATTGGCTTTGATCGTTTTGTTTTTATTCATTATAACTTCTAGAGGATTAGCTATTCCAGAAGCATCGCCCGTCCAGCCAACAAAGTCATAATTTTCGGCCGGTATGGCTAAAATTGAGACCGTCTCCATGGGTTCGAAATAATAGAGGCCAGGTTTGGGCTCGGTTGTACCGCCTTCGGTTGTTTCGATTTGCAAAGAAAAACGAGGGAAAACAAGCTCTTCAGATAGAGGTCCGGCTTCGCCCCTCGAATTAACTGCTCTAACTTTGTAATAAAATTTTTTGGTTGAATTAATTCCTTTATCTTCCCAATTAAAATTCCGACTTCTTAACCACAGATGGGCCGAATCGGCTGGAAAATTAGGTTCTTCCCCTTTAAAGATTTCAAAATAGGCAAAATCACCCCAATCTGTCCAAAGCCAGGAATGACCAGACCAAATCCTGCCACTTACCTTGAGCGCTACCGTGTTAGTTTCGGGAATGAAGCTTCCTGAAAATTCCACGACTGGCGGTGGGGTAAAGACAAAATTTAGATCTTTTTTTCTAGCCTTATCTCTGATTTTGGCCACAAAATTCCTCAGAGCGATTTCTTTATTTGTCCCCTTTATTCGGTGTTCACCGCTGGTATCCCACCAGCGCCAAAAATTAATCACCCGAGCCCCGTGCTGATAAAGCCTTAAATATTGCTCGAGAATAACTTCAGGACTGCTCGGCTGAACGTTATAGCCAACAGGATAGGTTTCGGCATCATATTCCATGGCGGCCCAATTATCAGTCATTTGGCTTATGGCTGGGACTACATAAAGAGTTGTTCGAGCAAATTCACCTGGAAAAAGTTCCGGAGGAAATTTGATGTCGTAGATAGTAGCGCCGATCGAACCATAAGGCCGGATGTCGGCCGTCCACAGAGGTGAAGCTGAACTATAGTATCGACCATAGAGTTCAGGCCAAGAAGGATTTGACCCCCAGAGATAATCGGCCGGAATTTGATGGGAAAACCATTTTTCTGGCGGAATCCCAGCCTCGTTCATCCAGCGAGCCATATCTTTAACAAAATTGTGCACCATGGTTTGGCGGAAAAGCTCCCAGAGATTGCGAAACTTGCTGGGTGAAACGACATTCCGTGGCGGATCAAAACCGCCAGGGATATAATCAGGGCCAGAGGTGGGAAGCATATTTCCATGGGAATAGCGAGAAAGGGGAAGACGATGAGGATCATTGTTAATATCATCAACGGGATTAGAATCGAAATCATCATCAAGCGACCAATGGAAGTATCGAAGGTCCCAGGTAGTGAAATTAGTGCCAAAATCCTCATTGAATTTGGCCAGTCCGGTCAGACCTTGATATTTTTTTCCTCCCCCTGGATATCCCTCGCCCTTGTACTTTCCGTTTTCATTGTCATATAGGCCAGTATGAAGAATCCAGTCCCGAAATTCCAGCACCGCAAAGGGCGAGTAGTCACAGATATAATCTTGGATATTTTTGGCATGATTGAGGCGGTTAAAGTTCATTTCAGCTTCACCCCAACCGCTGAGAGCCACAAGCACCTCAGGATATTCTTCCATCCTTTGCTTAAGGAAGGCACCAAGAGCTCGAGCTTTTGCTTCTAAATTGGCCCTAAGTTTTCGGGCATAGCGAGATAGGGTTCCAAAGACATAATTATCCAAAAAATTCGGCTCATTAATCTGAGTATCAGAACAAAGTTTGTTATCGTTATACCACATGCAATTGCGAATATCTTCCTCTTTAGCTTCGCGATAGACATAAAGACCTCGAGCTAGGCCAGAACAAAAAACAAGATGGAGACGAAACCCTTTAAGGCGAGCCGCTTCGATCAAGGAATCAATTTGTTTTTTTAGGGAATCGAGACCAGATGAGGCATCATTCCAATCATGATGCCAAGGCAAATTGGGGTGGAGGGCAGTTACCGAGAAGCTTGGCCAAGCATAAAGACCAAATTTAAAATTATTTTTAATATA
>JAOAFQ010000097.1 GCA_026416195.1 Candidatus Aminicenantota bacterium
TTTTTGTAAATAATAAGCAAAATCTTCGCCGCCCATAACTGGGTTAATGGATTGCAGGCAATTTTCGCCGAAAAGACTTTTGGCCACTTTAATCACAAAATCAACGGCTTCAGGATGATTGACGACTGCCGGAAACCCTCTTTTATATTCAAGAAAGGCAGTGGCTCCAAAGGCCTGCGCTGTCTTTTCGGCAATTTCCCGCAACCTTTTTTCAGCTAAAGCCTGAACTTCGCTTTCAAAACTGCGCACCGTGCCTCTGAGCCTGACTTCATCGGGGATAATGTTAAAAGCCGTGCCACCATCAATTGTCCCAAAGGAAATCACACAGGGCTTAAGCGGATCAATATTGCGGCTGACAATAGACTGCACATTGATAACGATTTGCGCGGCCACCAAGATTGGGTCAACCGTTTGGTGAGGCATAGAGCCGTGACCACCTTTGCCTCGAACGATAATCCTAAATTCATCAGAGTTAGCCATCATTGGGCCTTTAATAAGGCCAATTTTTCCAGTCGGCAGAGGTTGCCACAAATGAAGGCCAAAAATGGCGTCAACCCCTTCAAGAGCCCCTTCTTCAATCATTTGAGCCGCCCCTCCAGGCGGCCTTTCTTCAGCTGGCTGAAAGATTAAAACGATGCGACCTGGCAATTGATGCTTCATCTCAGCTAATATTTTTGCTGTCCCCATCAGTATGGCCATGTGACCGTCATGTCCACAGGCGTGAGTGGCTCCAGGATTTAGGGATTTATAAGGCTTATCACTTTCTTCTTGAAGAGGCAGCGCATCCATATCCGAGCGCAGAGCCACCGTTTTTCCTTCGCCCTTCCCCTCAATCATCGCGACCACACCTGTTCCAGCGACCCGACGGACCGAAAGACCAAGCCCTTCGAGAAAGATGGAAATTACTTCTTGGGTCCTCTTTTCCTCAAAGGCAATTTCTGGATGCTGATGGAAATCTCTTCGCCAAGCCACAAGTTGCGAGCTTAAAGCCAGAGCCTCAGCCTTTATTTTGTTTATCCAATCTGTTTCTAAGGTCATGAACCTTTAACCTCCGCTTGGCTTGAGATTAAGTTGGTTATTTTATATCAGTTTCTTAATTTTTATATATTATTCAAAGATTCTTGTCTAAGATTAATTTTGAGAAAAGGACAATTCCAACTTTGACCAAAAAATTTGGCTGGCTAAATGTGGCCAAAAATTTTACAGTTCTTTTATTGTGGCTGCCCTTGGAGAATTTTCATTAAAATTATGAGGATTAATCCGAAGAGAAAGTTGCTTTCTCTAATTTCCAGGACTTTTATGAAGGATGATTTTCGCTTAATGGTTTAAAAGATTAAGATTCTGGCTACGCCAATTAATTTTTGGAAAGTAATTTTTTCTCGAAAAAGGCGATATCGACCAGCATTTTTTCAGCTCCTCCTTCCCTCAACCAAGCTTTGGCCTTATTATCGCCTTCAAGATAGGCCTTCCAAAAAACAAGCGTCAATTTTTTGATTATTTCTTGATATTTTTCATCCCGTTCTCCCCGGCCAGTAGCCAGAGCCCAACGGGGCCTGCCAGAAAAAATCAGATGATCACCGTCCTTAAAGATAACGAGATATTGGTCTGAATGCTGTATATAATCAAAGGGAATTCTTCGTTCTTCGGCTTTGGTTTCCCCAAGGGGGCTATCATCAAGAGTCCCAGTCAAATGAAGACAGGGCACTTTGATTTGGCTGTAAATTCTTTTTAGGAACTGCCGATTAGCTGGGACAGGGGCACTCATGGGAATAGCCGCCTTTATTCGGTTATCGGCCAGCGACATTTCTTTTCCTCCAGGGAAAACAATTACTTGTCCAACGGCGAGCAAGGTTGTGTGGGCGCCAAAAGAATGACCAGCTAGACCAATCTTATCGAAATTGATCAAATCCTTTATTATTTTGGCTGCTTGCCCATTTATTTTTTCCAATTGGTCAAGACAAAAACTGACATCTTTAACTCGGTCAACCGCGTTCAAAGGCGCGATGACCGCCTTTCGCAATTCTAAGAGGGGATTTTCCTTTCCTTTCCAGACCTCTTCATCGCTTCCGGGATGTTGTAAATGGAGAGAGATAAAGCCATTTTCAGCCCAGAATCGGCCTAAGTATTCATAGCCTTCTCTTGAGCCACCAAGTCCGTGCGAAAAAATAATTAACGGTCTGGGGCCTCTGATCTTTTCAGGATAATAAATTTTTACAGGGATTGATCTGTTTCGGTTACGATCAAACCAGATATCTCTAATGATTTCGACCTTATTGTTGACTAATTTAAAGGGTAGAATTTCATCATCTCTTTGGTCGGAATTTTTAGAAGATAAATCCACTCCGATTATCAATAAAGTTGTGAGAAGTAAGGGGAGAATATTAATTGCTTTAAATTCTTTACTTTGATTCATTATTTTCTCCTTTATCAGGTTGAATGACCATTTTCATTTTAGTTATCTACTTTTCTGATATTAAAAAAAATTTTTAACTACGGCCCAAAAAAAGAGTACCACTTAAAGAATCTTAGCTCCTGGTTATCAAGCTGACGATAACGGTTATTAGGGTGTTAATGAGCAGGGCGATGAAGCCAGCGTTCAGACCAAGGAAGGGATCATGACCACTGAAGACAAGGATGGCGGCTAGGCCAAAACCAGAAAGAAGACCGCAAATAACTGCCAGTCGAGTTACTTTTTTCCAAAATAGGCCAAAGACAACTCCAGGGAAAAACTGGCTAACGCCATTATAACCAATAAGCAAGAGATTAACTAATGCCTGAGGATAGTAAAAAGCGAGAATTAGGGCGAAAATCATGATGATTAGAACCAAAATTCTTGAGAGTCGGAGGACTAATGTTTCGTTCGCTTGGGGAGCAAAGCCAGCTTTGTAGACGTTTTTAGCGAGAAGGGTGGCTGCAAATAGGACAAGTACGGAAGAAGGCACCATGGCCGTCACTGCCCCAGCGGCACCCACGAATCCAAGAAACCAAGAAGGGTAAGTCACTCTTACAAGCTCAAGAAAAGCCATATCCCCATTTTTTAGTCCGGGAATGACCAGAAGTGCTGTAAAGCCCACCATCAAGACAAGCAAAATGGGAATCTGATAGAAAGGCATAATGATGGCGTTTCTTTTAATCGTTTCAGCGCTTTTTGCTGAAAAAGCCGAACTAAACACATGAGGCCACATATAGAAACCGAGACCAGTTAATAGGACAGTGGACATAACCCAAAGTGTATCCATATTAGGTGAGGCCCCAGGAAAAGTAAGATGACCAGGATGCTTTTCGAGTAAAGCGCGAAACATTTTGCCGTAACCGCCAAAATAAATATAAGGAACACCAAGGCCCACAATACCGACAGCCAAAATCATCATGATGTCCTTAATAATTGAAACCCAGGCTGTTCCACGCAAGCCGCTGGTATAAACAAAAAGGCAAGTTAAGACAAAGCTGATTAAAATGGCTGTTTTAGAGGCTATGGCGCCTTCGCTAGCTACCTCAACAATTAGGCCCAGTCCTGTAAGCTGAAGCTGCAAATAAGGCAAGATGCAGAGTACCCCAATCGTCGCCACCAGAACTCCTAACCAGCGGCTCTGATAGCGGTGAATGAAAAAATCAGGTTGAGTATGAAGGCCATAACGCTGGCCGATTTTCCAGACAGCCGGCAAGATATAGAAGGAAACGGTATAGGCTAGGGTTCCATATATAAGAATATAAAATGTAGGTGCTCCCCGAGAATAGGCCCAGCCACTGGCTCCAAGAAAAGTAAAAGTGGTATAAATTTCGCCAGCCATGAGCAGCCACATGATGATGACGCCGAAGCGACGACCACCAACTGTCCAGTTTTCAAGGTTCATTTTGACACGACTTCCAGCATAAACGCCAAGGGCGGCAGAGATGACTATCGTAAGAAGAATGATTAAAAGGGCAGGGCTCATGAGTCTTGGGCTCCTTCCTTGTCTTTTGGCCCTGGTTGATTGTCATTTTTTTTCTCTAACTGGTAAGCCGTCATTAAGATAAAAGGCGTTAGAAAAACCCAGAAGACAATCCAGAAAAGGATAAAAGGAAGACCCGCAATGATTGGTTCAACCCGATTAACGAAGGGCAGCGCAAAAACCAAAGTTAAAAAAGGAATTGAGCCAAAAAGAAGTGCCAGCCTTTTCCCCTCGTTCATGCTTTCCTCCTTGGCTTGGTTAAAACCTTGGTCATTATAGGCCGAAAAATAGCCAGGCTCAACAAATTCTTTTATCTTTCATTGAATCTGGGTTAGGGATTCAAGATATTCTTCTGAGTAAAGGAGGAGCTGAAAATGCCCATAAGCGCCTTATTTTTTAATTTTCTTCTCTAAAAAATAAGGACCTTTTTTTACCCTTCCGAAAAAACGCAGCTGCGCTCTTCTAGAAGTTGTTTAACCTTATCTTTTCCTTGTTCTTTGACCATAAAAGATCGGCAAATCTGTCCATCCACAAGCTCAACAATCCTTTCGGCCCTTAGAGCAATTTCCCGATCATGGGTAACCATAATTAAAGTTGTTCCCAGTTCCTGGATCATTTTCGTCATCACTTCGAGAACCGCAAAACCTGTCTCTCGGTCGAGATTGCCGGTGGGCTCATCAGCCAAAACAATTTTAGGGCTATTAATCAAGGCTCGGGCAATAGCTGTTCTTTGCTGCTCGCCTCCACTGATTTCATTAGGATATTTGTTCTTTAAATGGGCAAGGTTAATGGCGGCCATCAACTCCATGGCTTTTTTAAGAATTTTTTCGTCAGGTCGGCCGCTTTTTATCCAGACAGGCAAAAGAACATTTTCTATTACGGTAAATTCTGGAAGAAGATAATGAAACTGGAAAATGAAGCCTATATTTTTATTTCTATATTCAGAGTAATCGTTGACCTCACCTTCAGAAAAATCTTGCCCGTCGATTATTAATTGCCCTGACGTTGGACGCTCAAGCAAGCCAATAATATTGAGAAGCGTACTTTTGCCCGAGCCAGAGGGGCCTATTATGGCCGTAAATTTACCTTGTTCAAAGCCATAGCTAATTTTTTTTAGAACTTCAGTTTTAACTATTTCTCCATAAACTTTGTTCAAATTCCTAAGGACAATAATTTCAGCCATAACGAATAACCTCAATTGGTGACAGCCGAGCAGCTTTTCTTGCCGGTGAAAGCGAGGCTAGGGCAGAAATAACCATAGCTAAGATGGCTGGAATAATAAAATTGGTAACCTCGAGTTGTAAATTAAAAGTTCCCGTTCCAAAAACCTTAATAAAAAACAAACTGAGGATATAGCCAATGATTATCCCAGCCAGCGATCCAAAGAAGCCGAGAGTCAAACCTTGAATCAGAAAAATTCTGGCCGCCCCTCGGTTGTCGACGCCGATAGCTTTAAGAATGCCGAGTTGCTTTGATTTTTGAACAGCAGAGATACTTAAAACGCTAGCTATGCCCAGGGAGATAGCCAATAAAACAAAAAATTGGATCAGGTTGGAAGAACTTCTTTGAGAACGAAGAGCCGTTAATAATTCTCGGTTCCTCTCTTGCCACGATTCAACTTTTACTCTGATAAATTCCTGTTGCCATAATGAGGCTAATTTCTCGGCCTGAAAAACATCCTTAATTTGAACTTCGATCAAGTTTATTCCCGTCATAGCAAGAAAGCTTTGGCCTCTTTCCAGGGACATAAAAATAACGGAATTAGCGGTTGTTGAACCTAGATCGACAATGCCACTGACGGTAAAAAAATTGCTCGAACCCCGGTCATTTTGAATAAAAAGCCTGTCCCCTGGCTCCAGTTGAAATTTATCAGCCAGGCTAGACCCGATGACTACCGACTCTCCCGAAAGCAAAATCTGTCCAGAAACAAGATTTTTATCAAATTTATAGATTATTGAGCCTTGTAAGGGGTCTATTCCTTTTATGGAAACGGCCAACTTGGGGCCATTTCTTTCGATAGAACCTTGCCCCGAGGCCACCGGACAAACTGCCTTGAGACCTGGCTGTTTGTTGAGCCATTCAATATATTGTTCCCATTGCAGAATCTCTTTATCTGAAATAACCGGGGCTTTCCGAGAATCAAAAATCTGACCGGGCTCAGCCATTATTTGAGTTGGAACTGCTTCCCTCGGCAAAATAAGGATATGGGGCGAGGTTCCGACCGTTCGCTCAATCAAACTTAATTGAAGACCACCAATTAGGGAATTCAAAAAAAACTGGACGGCTACCCCCAAAGCAATTCCTGAAAAGAGCAATAAAGTTTGAAATTTACCCTTAATCAGAAACCTAAAAGCAATATAGATTTCGTATGGCCGAAAAATCATAAAGATAACGCCTTTTTTCCTGGCTTCAATTTATTGGGATTAGCCTCAGCTGGGGCATCCAAGATAATCTGACCAGGATTTAAGTTTTTGGCGATAGCTAGGCGCTCGCCGACTCTTTGGTAATTAATTTTCTCTTTTTTTGCCCGAGCGTTATCCCAAAGCCAGACGAACTCTCCTTGCGACCCCTTTCTAATCAGACGCGCCGGAAAAGCTAGGGCCTGTTCAAATTTTTCGGCTAGAATCTCAGCCTTCCCAGCCATTCCAAATTTAATAAAAGAAACGTCTTCTTGTACTTCAATCCTTAGTTCGCAAGTGTTGGTTTCTCGATTTACTTCTGAGCACACATAAACAATTTCGGCTTCTATCTTTCTTTCAGGAAAAGCATCGAGAATGACATAAGCTTTAAGACCGGGCTTAAGAAAAGGGAGCTCTCTTTGATCAGCCTTTAAAACAAAATTCCATTTTTTATCTTCAATCATGGTCAAAACTCGTCGTCCTGGGAGCACTCTTTCGCCGACTTGAACATCAACCCTTATAATTTTGCCATCAAAGGGAGCGACAAGAGATGTTTCTTCTAAGCTGCGCCGAGCGAGCTTAATCCTGGAGCGAGCAATTTCGAGTTCCTTTTGAAGGCTGGCAAGTAAGCCGCTTTTTTCGAAATTTTCCATCTCAATTTTAGCCTGGTTGTAACGAGATTGAGCTTTTTCAAATTCTTTTTCAGCCTTATCTAAGTCTGACTTAGTTATGCTGCCAGCTGCCTCCACCTGGCGATATCTATCAAGCAGAGATTTGGCTTGCTGAAGATTGATTTCAGCCTCTCTTAATTTTTCCCTAAGATTGGGCAAGATTTCTTCTTGGGCATTTTGTAGTTTTAATTCAATTAATTTTAAAGAGGCCAGCTCGATCTCTAGCTGTTGCCTCGGCTTAAAGTCATCAAGCTGAAGAAGTTTTTGGCCCTTTTTGGCTGAATCGCCCTCTTTGACTAAGACTTCCTTGACAACTCCTTCCTGTTGGAAATTCATATCGAGGGGCTTAGGATAACCAACCGAACAGCTGGCTAGAATAGTATATTCGAAATCGACGGGTTTTAAGACAAAATAATCAACTTCCTTTTTTTTAAAATTGAAAAATAAAAACAAAGTAATAGCTATGAAAACGATGACAGCCAAAAAGATGCTTCTTTTACTTCTTCTTTTCTTCATTGACCTTTAACTATTCTCCTTCGAGCTTATAATTAATTAATTATTATACATTAAAGCCAGCCTGAATTTAAAAGAGGGAAAGAAGGTTCAAAAATTTATTATTTAGACGAGTAAGCTGTTCTCCTATTTCTTTATTTTGACCTTCTCTCAAAAAACCATTGAGCTTAAAAGGAGAAGTAAATCAGGGGTACCTAAGCCAAAAAAATAGGTTGTTTATCTGAAAGACAATTATCCATATTATTTAAACTTAATATCTCGGCGATCTTCTTTTCCATTATTGATATAAATAATGGGCCGCGGTAAACATTTTATCAAAAGATTTTTAATTTTTTGTCCTGGCTTAAGATCAATTTTTAAAGGTAGTTCGATCTGAATCTTAACTCCCTTAGGTAAAGTATCCTGGTCTACGTTTAGCTCGTAAACACCGGGTAAAATGTTTTCAAAGATAAACTGGCCTGTCTCATCCGTATAAGCCGTAAGTTCATGAGGAATTATTTCTCGAGTTGATTCAGGCAGTTTCTCAGTCGACACAGCTTTTAAAAGGATAAGGATATCTTTCATTAATATATCTGCCTCATCCAATAGGCCATTTTTATTAAGATCTTGAAAAACTTGTCCACCCATTGTAGCCGCTTCTACCAACCTGAATTCAACTCTAGAGGTCTTTCTCTTTTCGACCACAAGGCTTTGGCTTTCAGCGCAAAGAAGGTAATAGTCGGCCGGAATGTTTCGAAAATTAAGACTGACCGAATGAAGTCCTTCTGGAACACGACTAAAAATAAATTTACCATTTTGATCAGAGAAAGCTTGACTACCGTCTTCTAAAAAGAAAGAGATATCTGAAAGAGCTTTATCTTCTAGGTCAAATTGACCGTTGAGATTTTGATCTGAATAAATTAGTCCTTCTATTTTGCCAATTCCAGTAATCGTCAATCCCGGAACTTTACCTTGATAACTCGAAACCTGGCCCCAATCGAACCTTCGGTCCATTCTAAGGGTAATCCAATAATTAGCCGGCCGTTTTGAGGTTAAATGCCAAGAGGAGCGGAAATCGAATCGCAGATTTATGCGCCAAGGAAGTTCTTTCTGAAATCCTAAGTAAAATTCTATTTGTTTTGAGGAATAGGTCAAGTGATTCCAGGTTTTATGATCCGAAAAAGCGATTTCGCTGTAAACCTCAGTGCCCAGCAGGAAGGGAGAATAATGGATAAAACGCCATCGGTTTAGAGACCAGGTCATTTTTTCGAGATAATCATAATAACGGCTATTCTCCATTTCGATTAAAAAATAAGCACTTCTTGAATAGCTGTACCTTAAACCAAGATAGACCGAAGGCAGATTAAAATCTAGGGACTCATTAACTCGGTCATCATGATGGCGGTATCTTAACCTTAAATAGGGATCGAATCGATCAAATTGTTTCGAGAGCTCAAGATAAAAGCCAGGGCTAAGGAAATGTTGATAATCTTCATCAGAGTAACGCGATTCGGCCCTTCTAAATTCTAATCGACAATTAATATAAGGCCAAGGAGAGGAGATAAGAGAAAAGCCAGCGTAAGATTGGAAATAGTCAGTTGGGTTTTTAGCTTTGGTTTTGCCAACTTTATCGTGATAATAATCAAGAGTATTAAAAAGGTAGAAGCCACTTCTGGGCTGATAACGCCAGGAAATAAATAATCCCTCCTGATCTTGGTCCAAAGTAAAATCGCTTCTGACACCGCGAAAATCAGCTTCAACTCGACGATAATTGACTTCAAGAGTTCCTCGGTCGAAATTAAAAAAGGGACCAACGCGAAAGGAATGGCCGGCCGTTTGTTCAGGCTTATCTTCAATTTTGGCCAAACTAGTTTTACTTTCGACTCCAAATTTAATTCTTTCATTCAATTTGATTTCTGATTCCATGAGAAGAAGATAATGGCTTGAGGTCAAAAGTTTTCCTGTCCAATCCTTTTCATTGTCCCTGTAAAGAAAACCGAAACCAAAATAATAACGGTCGTTTGGCTTGAAATGAGCGAGGAAGCCAGTCGAAGTTTGCTCAGTCAAAGAATAAACCAGACCCATGAGGCCGCTTAGCTTGGCCACTCGGCCACTGAAAAAATTGAGGCCAAACTTTTTCGAGCTGAGTTTAGCCATCAAGCCTCGGTGATAATTAAAAGCCGGATAATAATTAGAAAAGCGAAAACCTAAAGTAGTGAACTGAAAATTATAATCTCCTAGGTGAAGACCAAAGCTTAATGGACCTGTCTTAAAATCCTGCCAACTCAGATACCAGTGAGCAGCTTGAAGACTAGAGGCGAGCAGACGTCCATCAAACCAGCCATGGAAATAGCCAAAATTAAAGGTTTTTTGAAACAGATCCAAATGCCAAATATTTTCATATTCATTTTCATATAAAAAGGAATTACCTAAATAATAGTTTTCTGAAGATCCAAAAATTTGACTTCGATTGCGCAGGGAGAGATTAAGATAGCCCTCTTGAGCTAGAAGAATCGACAAGGTCAAAAGAAAAATAACTAACATAGAAAAGAAAGATTGGCTAGCTCTGAGGAAATTTGGTTGAAAAGCGACTATAAAATGTCTTTCCAAATTCACTCTCCTAACGTAACTTGTTAGGGTGTAGTCGCGGTAAAAGTTACGCTTTGTCTGTAGAGGCCAGCATAATAATTCCAGGAATTTCTAAAAAAGAAAGTTATTTCTCCCTCTTGAATCCCTTTACTATCAGTTTTGCCTGTTCCCAGAAGAATATTCATCCCAGCAACGAAAGTGCCATCATTAAAGGGAGGTTGAGGTGTAGCTCGCCAAGAAATATTGCTAATATCAATAATATAACCTTCTCCGCTTATTAGATGACCTTCGGCCCTAATATATAAAGTCCATTCACGACGAGGTGGCCAGGTAGATATTGTAATTCTGACTGGAGGATTACCCATAATTACTGGCTGAAGATCAGGGTCAGCCGAAGGAAATTCAATCGAAGTTGGACTTATTTTAAGATATATTTCCCATTGCTGAGCGGCTTTGGGTTCAGCTTGGTTGGCGACCTGAACCAATAAAAATAAGAAGAAAGAAACGGTCAAAGCTAGCTTTAGGACAATTAAAAAAATTTTAAGCCTCATGGTAAAATTCAAAGGGCCTCTACCAGTAAGGTTACCTGGGATTGATATGTTCCTGGAGCAAAATTCGGATCTTCAGCAAAGAGAAAATTTAAAATTCCTTTAATTTCACCCGCTCCGCTTATTAGAGCTAAAAGAACGGGTGATGATTTACTTAAATGGCCAGAAAAGAAACCGTTTCCTTTAGCTTCCCAACTTATCGTCTCAATTTTTATTGTATAGCCAGTGGAGTAATCAATTAAGTCAGAGGCGGCAATGAACCAAGCCTTGGCCTTGGCTCCTTGGGGCAAATTGGTTTTAATAGTCATTTCCACAGGATTTTCATTGGCGGGAATTAATTGAGGCTTACCCTGGGTTGAGGTTCGGACAAAAGAAATGAAATTAGTGCTCATTATAACCTTAAATCTTTTCTCAATACGAACGGTAAAATTTAGATAAGCAGTGTTTTGGGCTAAAAGAAAATTAAACGATAGAAGCCCAAGAAAGCCTAAGAGCGGAAAAATTATGGTTATTTTCTTCAGCTGGACCAAAAACAAAAATTCTCCTTTCTTGGTTTTATTTAACTATAATGTTTTTTTCCATAACCAGTAACTCTTCTCGGCCGATATCAAGTTTGACTTCAGCTTTATAATTTCCGGCTGATAATTTTTCTTTCAATTGAATCAGGACGAAGCGTTCACTTTCGGGTAAAACAGGCTCATCAGGAATTTGAAAAGTGTTGATCTTTTTTCCATCAGAAGCCCTAAGCTCAATTTCGCCCTTTAAACGGAAATGGGTTTTTCCTTGATTATTGATTATAAGTTTAATAAATTGGGAATTGTTGCTCGTTTCAAAAATTATATCCACAATTGATCCTTGCGGTTCAACCTTGCCTACCACCACATAGACTGCCGCAGCAATTTTGCCGATAAAGCCCACGCGGCTTTGTTTAAGCTCAGGTTCTGTTTCAGTCACATTTTCAAAAGAAACAGCGGCATGGTAGCCGGCCGGTTCAGCCTCTAGAGGTACATAAACGGTGAATCGGACGGTCCTGATTTCTCCTGGTCTTAATCTAAAATCAGTCGGATTAACTTTAATCCATTCTCGGCAAGAGTAACTTGTAGGTTGCTGACCAATGAAGAGAGGAGTTCCATCTGTCCGCATCTGCCAGTTTTCTACATAAACTTTAATCCTGACCGGCTGAGAAGAGTTATTTCTCACCTGGAAAATATCAGTGATTTGACTTCCAGGACTGGCTTTAAGTTCAACTCTAATGGGCGTAATCCCAAAAAAGATTTGAGCCCTTAAGCTGAGAGCCAAAGCAATTATCAATAAGAAACCCAGCTTAAGGGCTCTTTTCCCTTTCGACTTCATCCTCCAGGAACCCAAGGCTCCTTTCTCTCTCCTAAGAAAAAAAATTTCTTTCCCTAAAATTTAAATTAAACTTTGGATAAAGTAAAAGTAGCGGTAATCGAATATGTTCCGGGCACCTGATTAACATAATCGCGATCAAAGTAAAAATTTAGCTTTCCTTCATGCCAGTGAACAATAGTAGAACCAGTCCATTGACCAACAAC
>JAOAFQ010000107.1 GCA_026416195.1 Candidatus Aminicenantota bacterium
GTTAGGCGGAATAGACGTTTTTATTCTGTGGATTATCTTCCCAGCAAGGGAATTTCTTGCTCTTTTTCGTCAAAAAATGAAAAAAGGGAAGGAATGAAGAGGAGTTAAAAATGATAAAAGAAAAAAAAGACCAAAGAAAAGAAATCAAAACCAAAAATTTACTCAAAACCATCAAAATTTATATCTTCTGCCTCCTAATTTTAGCTATTAACTGGCTCGTTGGAGTGAATCCTGTTCGAGCTCAACTAAGAGCTGAGGATATCATCGAAAAATCGCTTCAAGCACAGGGAGGGCGGGAAATTTTAGAAAAAATAAAAGATGCGGTCGTCACGGCTTCTTGCAAAATTTATCTTCCCCAAGGAGAAATACTTGTCGAAAGGAAAATTTATTCAAAAGTCGAGCCATATAAATTAAGAATAGAGCAAAATATGTTGGGTATGCAGGTAATAATTGGCTATGATGGCGAAAAAACTTGGCTCCAACAGATGAACAACATTATGATCGCTCCAGAGACCATTAATAATTCGATAAAAGCTTCAGCCGCACGGGAAAATCTTCTCCTTAACTACAAAAAAAAGGGATATAAGGCTGAATATTTGGGCGAAAGCCAGGTGGAGAATAAAAGATGTCATCAGATTAAGATCTTCGGGCCGGAGATTGGTGAAACCATTTATTACTTTGACCTAGAAACCCATTGGCCGATTAAAGCTGAATATGATGCTTTGGACGAAACTGGGCAAAAGGTTAGAACTGAAACCTTGAGTTTTGACTTTAGACCAGTCGACAAGGTTATGGCTCCCTGGAAAACTATCGTCTTCATTAATGGCAAAAAGTCTATGGAAATTATGATTCAGGAAATAAAATTTAATCAAAATTTGGAAGATGCTCTCTTTGCTATGCCTGAAAAAACAAATTGATCTTCTCCAATTTAAGGGCTCTTTGAGAATTTTATTTTAAGTCGTTAAGATTTTTAAAATTCGATTAGTGGGGGAAAAATAAAATGATCAAAAAGAGGAAGAGGAAATCAGCCAATTATTTCTTAAGTCTTCTTCTCTTCTATTCTGTCTTGATCACCTTATTTGTCCTAACCAAATTAGGTTTAGCCCAATCAGCTCAAGAAAAACCTACCTATGTTGAAAGTCTCTTCCAATTTTTCCGGCGAGGCAAAGTGATTGAATTACCTGATTTTCCCAAGACTGAAATTTTCAAGCAGTTTCTTTTGGAAGAGGCTAAACATAAGGGAATAGAGGTTGAAGAACTTAAAAGCCGAATGAAACAAAAGGGAATTACAAGTTATTTACTCGAATTACTCCGACAAAGACATATTTCCCCGGTTGAGTTCGCCAATTTAATGGATCTTAGCTGGATTCAAGCTTTTCAGATGGCCTATTCCTCAGGCGCTTTAACTCTTTCAGAGGAGTCTCTGCAGATTTTAAGGGGCCAAATCACTCCCACTATTCAAAAATTAAGACAAGACAAAGAAATTATCGTTAAGGAAATAGCCTATCGAAGCAGTGTAGATAATCTTTATCCCCTTTATGCGGAAGTTGCCTATAACCCCAAAGGGAAAAATATGCCAGTCATCGTCTATCAACATGGTGATTACCCGGGTACAAGATTAGGAACTGTTCCAGCGATTTATGAACTGGCCAAAAAAGGCCTTTT
This sequence comes from Candidatus Aminicenantota bacterium, assembly GCA_026416195.1. Taxonomy (GTDB): domain Bacteria; phylum Acidobacteriota; class Aminicenantia; order Aminicenantales; family CALLJL01; genus CALLJL01. The sequence goes on from JAOAFQ010000107.1 coordinate 1,666, forward strand.
TGGCCTTTCCGTAAGTAAACGTGGCCGAGATGGTTCAGCAGGTAAAGGCGACGGTTTCGGTAAGGAAATTTATGACATTTATGATGCGGTGGAATATGTTAAAAATAATTATGCTCCTTATATTGACTCTGAAAACATTAATATAACTGGGGGCAGTGGCGGGGGCATGGATACCTTTGCGGCCATCGTCCATTTTCCCGATTATTTCCGGGTAGCTGCTCCTTTTGTCGCCCCACCTGATCTAGATCATTGGTTCCGAGAGCCCGAGCCAACAATTAAAATCCTCGAACAGATGGCCAAAAGCCTGGGTGGTCAATATGCTGGCTCCTGGAGCCTATTTTCTCAAATTATCGAGGGTATCGGTGGATTGCCTTCTCAAGTTCCTGATAAATATTTAGCCCGCAACTGGGTTCTTGGAGCCATTAATAATCCCTATACTTTGATTCATGTTTTTTGGGATGCCGAGGATGGCGCTGCACCTTCGATCACCATCAGAAGTCAAGCCTATTTAGAAGAAACCAAAAAATTCGGCTTTACGAATATTCATCTCCATTTTAGTCAACGAGGGGATAAACTGCGCTTTCTTCACTGGGGAGTGGCTGATAATTTCTTTGTTTGGCACCATTTCTTGCCCGTCATAATGAGCCGAAGCCATCCAGCCCCAATTCTAGCTGAGGCTGGACGGATGGTGGTTCTCGGCTTTGTCAAAACCAAAAAATTTTTGATCTGGTTAGGGGAAGGCGACGACGCAGTCGCCCGGGTTGATTATTCCCTTAGTAGTCACGGAGCTACCTTCAATTTCCGTCGCTTATCATCAGACCCAAACAAGAGGGGGAAATTGATTTATGAAAATCCAGACGCGACTCCTTTTCAAGTCTTAATTAACGATAGAAGCGTAATTGAAAAGACGACCGCCAAAAAGATTGAAGTCTCTTCCTTTGGTCTCGATGACCGAGTCCTCCTGAGAAAACTCAATTAGATGCCTTGGGCTTAAATAAATATTTACCAGCCTTTGAGAGGGAATTGACCTCACCCAGAAGCCAAAATTGACCGAATTTAAATTCTTTTTTCGTCAATTTTTAGCTTCGATTGAAATTTAATAAATCAAAAAATCACTCTTAGTGAATTGATGAAGGGAAAATGGCGCGCCTGACAGGAGTCGAACCTGCGACCTACGGATCCGGAGTCCGTCGCTCTATCCACTGAGCTACAGGCGCGTTTACGAACTTTTGATTCGCTTTTATTTATAGCGCAATCCTTTTTCTCAGACAAGCCTTCAAATCGCTTCATTCTAATAAGGAAATTTCGGCGAAATCACTTGCCCTTTTAGCAATTTATCCTGATAATTTTAAGAAAAAATCAACCTGAGAAATACAAGGGATGCGACTATGCAAACTCAACTCTTATTAAATGAGCCTTGGCTTTAAGAAGCCTCTAATAATCTCAGCTAATGATATTACTTGATCCACATTTTTGGATATGAACACTAGCTGGAGTCCAAGCTAATGAATTGGTACCATGAATATAAAATATCAATATTCGGTCTTCGCCCGGAAAATCATTAAAAGCTTTAAACTCTCCTGGTTTAATTGTGCCAATGTTTACTCCATTTAGGATTAGTTTTTGAATTATTCTCTCCATTAAGTGGCCCTTGGTTATTAAAAAGAGATGGGCAACTATAAAAGCAAGAGGCTTTAAAGTAAAAATATTATCCTTAAATATTGCCTCACCAAAGTCTCCGTTTTAAACTCATATTCTCATCCTCCAGATAAGCATATTGCCCTTTAAATTAATTTTAAAATCATGTCCTTAGCTACTTAACTTTAGAGCAGTCAAGCATTAGACTAACCCACTAAGAATCTTAATGAAAATAACACTTGATCTTACTAAAAAATCTCTAGGGATTTCTTGATTCTCTAGTAATTCATCCTGATTATTTCTGACCAAAGATCTACTTGAAAGTCTAAAAAAGGCTATAGTCAGATAGTCAGGCAAGCTCTTTTCTCTGGCTCAAAAAAAGGACACTCCAGACTAACAACTACTTCAAAATAAGCTTAGAAATTTTAGTTTAGAACTTGATTTCCTATCCAAAATAAAAAAAAGGTTTCTAAATCGGGCTGACTTACCTCTATTTCTTCTAACCCAGCTAATTTATTTTTTTCTTCGAGGGAAACAAACAACTCTTTCCATTCATTTTTTAAGACAAAATTTTCAAGATAGTCACCTGAAAATCGAGAATCTGGCCAGCGTTCAAAAACTATTTTGCTCGCCAAAGTCTCTTTTTTAATCTTTAAATAAACTCGTTCCCTTCTGAATTCTGACCAGTCAACTTGTAAGAGGGTCTTACCCTTTTTAATGATAATGACTTCATCGGCCAACTTCTCAGCTTCTGATATTAAGTGGGAGCTAATGAAAAGGGTTCGACCTTCCCTTTTAAAGTTAAAAAAAATATCTCTTATTCTTTTAATAGCAATGGGATCCAAACTAGAAAAGGGCTCATCGACTATAAGTAATTCAGGATCAATCAACAAGTTTTGGAGATAGGCCATTTTTTTCTGATTGCCCGGAGAATAAGTTTGAACTCGGCGTTCAAGTTGAGTCGGATCGAAAGAAAGTAAAGAAACAAGATCGCTGATTTTTTTATCTATCTCAACTTGCCTAAGTCCATAAATTTTTCCGGTTAGGGCCAAAATTTCCCGACCCTTAAGCCAGGGAAAAAGAACTGGCTGTTCAGGAACATAACCAAGGCGCAGTTTCGCCTCAATCTTTTCAACCTTGCCAGTATCGGGAAAAAGAAAACCAAGAATAATTTTTAAAGTCGTCGTTTTCCCGGCTCCATTTTCTCCAAGAAAAACCGTCACTTTGCCCTTTTTGAGCTCCAAATTAACTTCTTTTAAAGCTTGAACTTCACCAAACTTCTTAGTAAGACCGCTAGCTTTTAAAATTGGTTTATTCATTCTCTTTTCAACTCCAAACGACGCAAGTGCCAGCTTTGGAAGCCGAAGAATAATGTTATTAACAAAATTATTTCAAGTCTCAGATTTAAAGCTGAATAAGCCTGAGTCGTCAAAACATTAGGCCAAAGGGCAATAAAAATATAAAGAAAGATAGCCTGTTGATTATTTTTAGGTTGAGCCGAAAAAATAAGATCGAGAAGATCGCGAGCTGAGCTGGACGAAGTTAAGCTGACCATAAGAACCAAAAAAAGAAAAACCTGGCCTAATATTATAGCTAAAATATTTGCCCCAGATCGTAACCTAAATCCAAGCCAGCCGGCTAATGAAAGATAATATAATCCAACCATTAGGCCCATAAAAAAAGATGACAATATCAGCGGGGTAAAAATATCTTTGAGAATTGAACCAAGCAAAAAAGGAAAAAAGAGGATGGCAGAAAATGAACTTCCAATGAGGAAAAGGGAAAAATTTTTTTCAAAAAGATAGCGGCGGAAATTAAAGCTAAGAAAAAGAACATTTTCGAGAGAACCTGATTCGATTTCATCTTTAAAAATATCCTGAGACATCAAAAGGAAAATATAAGGAAATAAAAAAAAGAAAAAACGACGAGCTTGGTTAAAGTCGGCTAGCCACCATAGAAAACCTAAAAAAAGAACAAAAGTAATTCCAAAAAAGAAGAAAACTCTTGTTCTTAAAATTTTTTTCCAGACTAAATAGAGGTTAAAACTCAACGAAGGGAAAGAAGACATTGCTCGAGCTTCTCTCTCCTTTTAAATATTGGTTCCATTAGATTATCTCTATACATAACTTCTTCACCTTGAAGCAAGAGCCAAAAAGGTTCGAGCTTGACTTGATAGAGGCGAAAAAGATGGCTCCGCTGATCAAGAATTATAGGAAAAGTAATCGAATATTTTTTAATGAAAAGCTCAACTGCCGGCTCAGGGTCTCGGGTAATCCCAACTAATTGAACCGGAAGCCGCCTGGTTTCAATAAAGTCTTTCCAGACAAAGAGTTCATCCCAGCAAAGATGGCAGGAAACATTAAAAAAGATGAGAAGATAGGGACGGTTTCGGTCAATGGGCGCTTCCTCTAGAGATAAAAAATAAGCTTTCTGACAAGTAAAGCCTAAATTAGCTTCATAGGTAAAAAGAAATCTTGGAAACCCCTCTTTTCCGAAAATTAGATAACTCATTAGCCAAAAAAATAAAACGCTTTGACTTTTCCGGTTTCTCATTTTTTATTCAAAAAAATAAATTTATTGGTCAATTAAATCAAAAAGACGTAATTGGGCCAATTCATCAATCACAAAAAATCGCTGGCCTATTTTAGTCAGCTTATAAACAGGAAGAGGAAATTGGATGAAGCCTTCAAGTTTATCTTGAGAATTAAGAATAGCTACCTTGGGCGAGGGACCCAAATCACCATCCTTCATCCTGCCTGGAATTATTAGATAAATTTTATCATCAGCGATAGTAGCCGACCAAAAAAGGGCTTGAATTTTCTTAGCCTGAGATAAAGGAGGCGTAAATTGAATAATTGGATGATCCCTCTGAGCCTTTATCTCCCCTAATCTTTTTCCAGTCTCATCAAAAACAATAGCTAACTGCGGGCCAAAAGGCTTGACTAAAAGGAGCTGATAACCTCTTTTAATCAAATAATGCTGAAAAAGAAAAAAATCATAGGCCCCGTGACCTGAAGAAGAAACTTTTTCCGCTTCGGCTAACTTTTTCCCTTCCCGATTGAAGAATTTCAGACAAAAAACATTTTTCTCTTTCATTCTCGGCAAATAACTTACTATTATCTTATCTTTAGAGAGGCTTGAAATTCTGTGCCCTCTGAATCCAAGCTTAAATTCGCCCCGATAAGAACCATCGACCCCGTAAAAAATTACTCTATGTCCTTCAGAGTCAAGCAAAGCAATTTCGTCGCCATTTATGTCCAGATCACTTGAGCCAGTAAATTCTCCCGGGCCTCGACCATAGCGGCCAATTTTAGCCAATTGTTGGCCTTCAAAAGAAAAAACGCGAATCGAACATTCTCGGCTATCAAGAATATAAATTCTAGATCCGTCTGTTTCTATATCTATGGGTTGGGAAAAGAAAATGTCTTCCTTTCCCTTGATTTTTACTTCCTTCAGCTGATTTTTCTCAGCAGAAAAAAGCCATAAAAAAATTAATAATGGAATAAAAAAAACTGAACCAAGTTTCTTTTGGGGCTTTATTATTGGATAAATTAAAATCATTTTCCCCTCCTTTCCTCGATGGAAAAAGGGAGGGGGCAGAAGGTTCCCTCTGCCGCCTCCCCTTTTCCAGCTTAGACCACCATATAGAGGCACTTTAGCAGAGCGATATCACAGACAGTCAGCATTAGGGTAGTTTTGAACCAGCCAGCGTCGCTCGCTAAAGCCCGCTCGCGGCAGCGCTCCCATTCATTGAAGCAGTAGTCAGCGTGCGTTTGAGATGCCAGAATTACAGGCAAAACTAACAATCCTACGGCCAAAAGAATGAGAAGCGCCAGAAAAACTCTTTGTCTCATCGTCACCTCCTTTCGCCATCTATATTGCAATCATCATGCCAGTTAATTTTTCATCCCTTTTTCAAGACCAATTTTCTCCGCCTTAAGCTTCAATTAATTTAACGATTTTAGTCCTTATTTTTCTCTTGGCCTAAGATTTTTCGGGTCACACTCTGGGACAAAGGTCACACTTTTTTGGTCCCTAATTAAACAAAATCCAGGATAAGGCTTGAGTCTTTAGCTATATCTTTTTTGGTTTTGAAATTAGAATAAAATTTGACTACGCTGAAAGGAGGAGTCTATGGCGAATAAAAATCCCGGAAATTTTAGAACTCATCCTGTCGTAAAACATCCTCGCGAGCTAATCAAAACGGAGCTTAAAGGTTTTACTAAAATAAACGATTTGATCGCCTTGAAAATAACAAAAGCGGTGGGCACCATGTGGTGCGCCTATGCTTTTCTCATTCTTGATCTTTTCATGCTACCACCTGTTATTAAATCAGAAAGCGTCATGGTGTGGGTTACCTATATTGCCCAGACCGTTCTTCAGTTAGTGCTTTTACCCATCATCATGGTTGGCCAGAATGTCATTCAAGCTCAAAATGAGGCCAAGTCTGAGGTCGATCATCAAACTCTAAGCTATCTTGCCCTCCTTCAGGATGAACAGATGGAGGAACTAAGAAATCAAACTAAGATTTTGCTTAAGTTGGAAGAAATATTACAGAAAAAATAAGTTAGAGCAAAATAAAGAGAATAATTATTTTAATGGCTCTATTTCTTTAGCATTGGAATTTTTAGCTTATTCTTTTTAGCAAAAATGATCGCTTCTTCATAGCCAGCGTCGGCGTGACGAGCAATGCCTATTCCTGGGTCAACCGTGAGAACTCTTTCCAATCGCCTTGCTGTTGAGGTTCGACCATCAGCTACAATGACCATGCCAGCATGAATAGACAAGCCAATACCTACTCCACCTCCATGATGAACTGAAACCCACGAAGCTCCACAGCTGGCGTTAAGGAGAGCATTAAGAATTGGCCAATCAGCAATGGCATCCGAGCCATCTTTCATGCCTTCAGTTTCTCGGTTAGGCGAAGCCACCGAGCCAGTATCAAGATGATCTCGACCAATAACAATCGGCGCTGAAATCTTTCCCCGACGAACCAAACTATTAATAACTAACCCAAAATGGGCCCTTTCGCCATAGCCAAGCCAGCAGATTCGGGCAGGTAAACCTTGAAAATGAACTTTTTCTCGTGCCTGACGAATCCAGCGATTAAGGGCTTGATCTTCGGGAAATTCTTTAAGTACAGCCTCATCTGTAACATAAATATCTTGAGGCTTACCTGAGAGAGCAACCCACCGGAAAGGTCCTTTGCCGCGACAAAATAAGGGCCTTATATATTCTTGAACAAAACCAGGAATTTCAAAGGCATTAGCGACACCGGCTTTCAAAGCTTGCCCCCTTAGGTTATTGCCATAATCGAAGGTAACAGCACCTCTCTTCTTAAGTTCCAACATGGCCTGAACATGAATAGCCATGGATTCATAGGCCCGCTTTATATACTCTTCAGGATTTTCCTTCCTTAATCTCAAGGCTTCTTCATAGGGAATTCCATGGGGAACGTAGCCATTAAGTTCATCATGGGCTGAAGTTTGATCAGTTAAAACATCAGGGGTAATCCCGCGTCGGACAAACTCAGGTAAGACCTCAGCGGCATTGCCCAAAAGGGCGATCGATAAAGCTTGGCCCTTTTCCTTGGCTTCCATGGCTATCTTAAGGGC
>JAOAFQ010000117.1 GCA_026416195.1 Candidatus Aminicenantota bacterium
AAGCTACAGGCGAGATAGCTGGAATTGTCGTAGTTAAGCGTCGAAAACCTCCCTTTTTTTTGAGCTCAATCAAATGGGGAAGAAGCCCTTCATTCATGAATTTCTCGGTAAGCTCAGGGTCTAAGCCATCGAGGCCAAGAACAATTACTCGCCTCGCTAGACTCCGGCTTAAAGCTCTATGGCCTTTAATTAATCTTAAGACAAGTCGGAAAGGCCAGGCAAAAAGAGATAAAAGAGCCGCCAAAAATGCTAGAAATAGGACGAGAAAAGAAGAAAGAAAAGCAAAACCAGCTCCAGGGCCAATATAGGCATAAAGTAAATGAACCGAGGCTAAAAAGAAAAAAATAAGGGCTAAAAAAAATTTGATTTTAGGAGATTTTTTTATTGTCATTTTACGCTAATTTTTCCAGGATGATTTGATGACTGTCAGCGATTTTAAGATTTTCCCATTCTTTGGCTGTTGTCCAAAAAAAGGCGTCATCATAGGTATGCATACCTTCTAAATCAGAATCATAAAAAATCTCTTTCTTTTTAATAGAACCTTTAAGATCAAAAGAAGGGTAAGAAAGAGCAATAAGATCTGGGCCTAGAGGCAGGAGGGGACCAGAATAAACCTCTTCAGCTACATAAACCGCTTGAACAACTTTTTGGCCATTATGTTCAAGTTGAAGCAGAGCTCGTCGAATCTCTTCGCACCAACGCTCTCGTTCGCTGACTTCTATTTTCCCCTTGGGAAATTTTCCTTTAAGATGAAGATAAATTCGATTGGGGTCAAGGGCAAAGGCGACACTTGAATCTTCGATATCAGCTAAGGATTGGGGCTCGTCATTTTTAAATTTAAGGAGGCCCTGTTTTTTTAGCCAGGAATTAAGATAGACTTCCTTTTCAAGCTCACAGAAACCATGGTCAGAGAGGAGGAAAATATTATCGTAGCTACCTTTAGTTTTGATAAAGTCGTCGACTATCTGACCAATAAAAGAATCAACCTCCCTATAATAGTTGAGAAAGGCTTCATGGCTAGGATGGTCATTACGGTGGGCCGCTTTCATAAAGTAATGATGGAGACGATCAGTCCCAGTTATAACTATTTCTAAATAATCCCAATCTTCATTCCAATAAAGATTTAAGGCCCTCTTTGTTGATTCCAAGGTTTTTTTTAAATCAGACCAAAGAAGCTGTCGGTTCGCTCGAATAGCCATTGGATCAACATCAATTAAGTAATTTATTTTTTTTAGGCGCTCAATCTCCTGAGGCGGATAGACAGCCTTAGCTAAATCAATGGCAACAAACCCAGATATTAGAATACCATTAAGTGGTCGGGCAGGATAGGTGGCTGGTTGATTAATTACCAAGCTTTTCTTCCCTTGTTGACCAATTTTCTCCCAAAGAGTGGGGACTCGAACGTCCTTAAAGTTTGGAAAACGAAGTTCATAAGAACCTGTTTTCAAATCTGTAAAGCCAAAAATCCCATGATTAGCGGAATTGGTTCCCGTCATAAAATCAGTCCAACTTACTGCTGAAATTTCTGGGAGAGAAGCTTTCATCAGAGATAAGTAACCCTGGGAGATAATTTCAGCTATTTTCGGGGTGATTCTTTGCTGACAAAATTTACGGAGCAATGAGTAGGAAACCCCGTCAAGTCCTATGACCAGAACTCTTTTTTTCCTTCGTCTTAATATCATTTGAGGCCAAACATTATAGCATAGGAAATACTTTTTAGATTAGCTTCCATTTTAAATAAAAGACAATGGTTGCGATATATTTTAACTCTTCTTACAGTGAGGAAATTGAGGATGAACTTTGGCTTATGGCCTTCAGAACATTTTCGAGAAAAACATTTTCAGGAACGGCACCTTCTAGGCTTATGGTTTCGTTGATGATAGTTTTGGGTACGCCAAAAACGTGATATTTATTAACAAGATGGGGGAATTCAGAGGCTTCAATCATGTCGGCTTGGATTAGGGGAGATTCTATCGCCATGGAATGAGCTAACTCGACGGCCATGGGACAATAAGGACAAGTGGGAGTAACAAAGACTTGGATATGTATAGGCGAATTGATTTTCCTTAAAGCGACCCGAGTTGAATCTTGCAGATCGGTTTTGCCTTGCGAAGCTTGAATGATAGCCTTAAGAAGGCTGCCATATTCATAACCTGCAGGAAAGCCAAAAAAGCGAAGCTTATATTCTTTTTCACCATAAACTAGAATAGCTGGGATTTTATCCACTCCTAATTTTTGAGCAAATTCGTTTTCTATCAAAAAGTCATGAATTTCTAGCTGAATTTTAGAACTTAAGGCTGCCAGCTCTTCAAGAAGCTGCCTGGTTTCTTGACAAAAAGGACATTCTTGACCTCTGACTGAATCAGGTAGAATAAGTTTCTTTGGTTCTTGGGTGAAAAAAATTAAACGAACGGGATTAACCAACTCAGTCTCAAATTTTTTTCTAGTAGCTTCTTTGATTGCTTGGTTAAGTAATTCCATTTTTTTCTCCTTTCATTTTAATTTGAAATTATATAAAAAATATTTTATAAAATCAAAAAGAGTTAATAAATAGTTCGGACGAAACTTTTTTGTATGTTTTTTACTTAAATCAAAAAAACTATGATTGATAACCCCTAGGCCAGGGTACTAGCCATAAAGTAATCAGCCGGTCTAATATTATATTTTTCAGGATCAAGCCCTTTGACAATGGTCCGTAAATACCTCTGGGAAATCGGATCTTTTTCGGCTAGGTCAACGACTGGCCCGTCGATTCTTTGACCATTTTTGTCTGCAATAATCTTTACTTTTGGTCTTAACGTTAAGGCTGGATCAGGATTAGTTTCGACTACCAAGCCAATCTCCCCTGTATTCAAAGCGACGACACTGCCTATTGGATAGAAGCCCATCATTTGAATGAAAATTCTTAATAATAATGGATGAAATTCTTTATCGCCCTGGTCCATCATTAAGCTTAAGGCTTCCTCTCGAGTAAAGGCTCGCGGTCGATAAACCCTTTTGGTTGTAATAGCATCAAAATAATCAACAATTTTGACAATTTTACTAAAGAGGTGAGGGGGTCTTTTTTTAAATGTCTGGGGATAACCAGAGAGATCTTCTTTTATGTGATGTTCCATGGCTACATGAATAGCTCTTAGCGGAATGCCTTTGATCTCTCTCCATAAAGCTAAGGTGCCAGCCCCATGATAAGGATGCTTTTCGATGACAGCCCGTTCATGAGGTTCAAGTTTAGCTGGTTTATCCAAGATTTCTTTCGGCGTTTCAATTTTTCCAAAATCGTGAAAGAAGGCACTAATTCCTAATTCAATCAATTCATTTCGATCAAGTCCTAACCGCCGTCCCAAAGCAATGGAAAGCAAACAAACATTAATAGAATGATTAAGCGTGTATTCATCAAAATTTTTTATGTTAGTTAGGCCAAAGACAAAGGCTTCGTTGTCCACGATATGAGTAAAGAGCGCTTGCATCAGACGGCGAGTGGTATTGAGTCGCAAGGCTTGGTGAGGATCTTCAGCTTCAAATGCATCCTTGAGATGAAGTAAGCTAGAAAAATAAATTCTAGCTGTAGCCCTATCCTTCTCTTTTTTTCCTGTGAGAGAGGTTCTTTCAGTTCCTTTTTCTATTTGAATATGGACAATTTGAGCTTCGTCCAACCCAGCTAAAAGTTGATTATAGCCTTCGGCTTTAAGCAGGCAAGCAATAAATGTTTCGAGCTCGCTTTCAGTAAGCTCAGGAAGAAAACTAATAACCGCCACCTCTCTTTTCGTCAATTCCTGAAGGACTGTTTTAAAAGCCGGATAATTGGCAAAGATAAACCGAAGTCGGACGTTACGGAAAAAGAACGTTCCTTCTCTTATTTTGAGAGTGGCCTCTTCTTCCTGACAATTATCTTTTATTCTCTTATAGAGAAGACCTAACTGTTCTTGAAAAAGAACATTCTTGACAGAATAGAGCCGTCCTAATTTCAAAAGACTGTTAAATCGAACAATTATTTCTACCCCGGCCTGATGAATTTCTCTGAGAATTTCGGTAGAGGGCGCAGAAATTCTCTGATTCATGGTCAAATAATTTCTTTTAAATTTATTTCTTTTAAGGCTTGTTGGCAATATTTCTTAAGTTGTCTTCGCCCTTTGACCATAATTTCTTTTAAAAGGTCTCGATTTTGGGCATTAGGATATCTTTTAAGGATTTCAATGGCTAATAGGCAAATTTTTTTATTTTTAGGCTTCAAAAACCAAGGAAGCTTGAAAATTTCTTGAAAATATTTTTTTACCTTAGGATGAATCGTTGAAGCTAGCATTTCAAAAATAGCTACAATTTCACGCTCTTTCTTTTCTCTAAGACGAAGGGGCGAGGCTATTTTAATCACATGGTCTAACATACTATCATCAGCGATTTTTATTATTTTGGCTGCGGTGACTCTTATTTCCTCATCTTCATCATGGAAATAACCCAAAATGATTTTTTTAGCAGTGGGCGAGTCCAAACGAGCAAGAGCATCAAGGGCTTCTCGACGTAGAAGTGGTTGACTCGAGCGAATAAATCCAGCTAAAAAAGTTGTTATTTTTGGCCCTTGTTTTAAGGCCAATGTGCGAATTATCATCTGACTCCAATAGGGGTTTGATTCTTGAACCAATTTCATCAAATCTTCAGGTTTCTCTTCAGCCCATTTTTCCAAAATAGGCTTGGCTATTTCGTCCAGCGACGATATTGTTGTTTGGGGGGAATTTTGATAGAGGGAGGCTAAAAAAATAAGCCCTGGCCGACCTATTGCTAAGAAATAGTCAAGCCAATCTTCTTTTCTTAGAGATCCGCTCGAAGAAAAATAGATTTCTTTAATTAGAGCAAAATAATTATCTTGTTCGATTTCGGCAAGAAAGGACTCTATTACCGCTGATTTTTGAGGCTGCCAGGAGGCAAAAATTTTATTCAAAGAAGTTAAGTCGCGAATAAAAGCTGCCGCTTTAGCTAATTTTCCGTTTTTTAACAAGGCTTTATGGGCTTCGTGGAGAGAGGCCTTGAAGGAGGGAAGATGATCAAAACGATCTTCGAGATATAGGATCTCCAAAGATAAACGTCCTAATTCTTCATCTTGGGGCAGCTCCCGATGGCTATGAATAATACTTTCAATCATCCGCCACTCTTCTTCCTTAAGATCTGCCAAGCTCTCTTCCAGAAAGATCGTTTTTTCTTTTTCAGAATCTTCTTGGGACTCAGTTTTTAATTGCCAATCTTCAATGGCCTTTCTATCTTCTTCAGCTAATTCTATTTTTCCTGAATAGAGTTCCTCAAAGTTGACTTCATATTCAGGTAAAGGTCGGCCCCGAGTTATCTTTTCAATAATAAATTCATCGGGCGCATAGAAAGTAATATTTTCGAAATTCTTTTCCCAAAAGGCCGAAACAATATCGGCTTCATCAGGGGGTCGAAAAGCGACTTCTCTGATCGTTTCAAAAAAAAGACTTAGTTCTTTTTCAGTTAGGCCTCGATGAAAGGAGAGTCGCTGTAAGCCATCTCGGAAAAAGAAAAAGGGAAGGCTATGGGCTACGTCTGCGTCCTCAAAGACCTTTTCTCCCATGTATTCAAAATAATTTTCGCCAATAATTAAATCGAGACAGCCATTTTTCTCGAGAAAGGACTTAAGCCGTTCCCAAAAATCAGCCAGAAATTGTTTAACGGTGGCATGTTCAGGAGGGAAAATTTTAAAGGCACTATTGGTCCTGGTTAAAAGAAGGACTAAATCTCGAACTTCATCCCAAGAATTATTCTTTTCAACAGAGAAAGATCTTTCTTTTAAATTAGGCATGTTTAATCAATTTCCCAACTTTCTCAATCTATTCAATTTGGCTTTATGGGTCAAGTTAAAAAAATATTCTTTGTCCCTTTAGCTTTCATTGAAAAGAAAGAGGGAATGAATTAATATAAAAAATGAAATTAAAAAGGAAAATCATCTATCCGGCCATGAAAATTATAAGAGATGAGATAACTTTTACAACTAAGGGAAATAACGAAATCAAGGATTTAACTGGACCAGTTGATCAACGCTTAGCGGCCAGTCGGATGAAAAATGGAATTGTTATTCTTTTTGTACCTGGCTCGACGGCTGGTCTCACAACTATAGAATATGAAAGTGGATTACTTAAAGACCTAGACTTAGCTTTGGAGCGCCTTATTCCTAGCGATCATGCCTATGAACATGACCGTCGTTGGGGTGATGGTAATGGCCATGCTCATTTAAGGCACGCTCTTATCGGTCCTTCCTTGACTATCCCATTTAATGAGGGCAAACTAGAACTTGGGACTTGGCAGCAAATAGTTTTCATTGATTTTGACAATCGCCCGCGGACGAGAAAAGTTATTTTACAATTTATAGGCGAGTAAAGAGATGGGCGAAGAAAATAATTATAGGGAAGAGAGAAATAAACCTAGAAAGTCGAAGGAAGAAATAATTCGCCAGTCCTGGATTTCCCTTAACCAAAATGTATCCCTCTCTCTTAAAGAAAAACTTGAGAAACTTCTCGCCTTAGCCAGGGAAGCCAAAATAGCCAATTCCCCTGAAATTCCAGATAAAAAAGAAGCTTGGCCAGAAAGGACGGTTGGCCCTCTGACCAGTTTAGGTTTTAGGATCTTTGAAAACCATTTTTCCCTGGATTCTCGTTTTGGTCGAGTTAGGTTAGGAGAAGGTTTAAAAATTGAAGGCCAGATTTTAGCCCTTTTAAGTCGGGACGAAAATTTCAACGAGCTTGATCTTTCTTCAGCTCTTTTCCTTGATCTTGAAACCACAGGTCTTTCTGGAGGTGTTGGGGTCTTTCCTTTTCTCATTGGGGTTGGTTATTTTACGCCAGAAAATTTTGAAATCCGCCAGTTTTTTCTTAGCGAACCGGCTGAGGAAGCCACTATGATTGAGGAATTCAATCGTTTTCTTGAATCCAAGGCCTTTAATTCCGTTATTAGTTTTAACGGCAAAGGCTTTGATCTCCCAATTCTTGAGACTCGCTATACTCTCCATCGGCTACCTTTTCCTTTGGCCCAAAGACCTCACCTTGATTTCATTTTTGCCGCTCGACAACTTTGGAAGCATAAACATGAAAGCTGTCGGCTAAGTCATTTAGCGCAGCAAGTAATTGGAGCTGATCGGTCTGATGATATTCCTTCCTCAGAAGTGCCGATTCGCTATTTTAGCTATTTGAGAAGCGGTCATTTTTCCTTCATTGAGCCAGTGCTCGAACATAATCAGCAAGATATCCTTTCTCTTCTCGGGATAATTATTGCTGCCGCTGAGATTATTGTCAGGTTTCCTTTTTCCGAAGAAGTTGATTTTTTTGATCTTATTGGACTGGCCCGGATTCTGGAAGCGGGCGGTGAAATTGAACGTTCCTTCAAGCTTCTTGAAATCGCTTTGCAGCAGGGGGTACCCGAAAGTCTGACCTTTTCTTTGAAAAAGAAACTTGCCTGGTATTGGAAAAAAAATAGAAATTGGGAAAGAGCTGTAAATCTTTGGGAAGAGATGAGGTCAAGTGGTAAGCTTTTTTGTTATCGAGAGCTAGCCATGTACTACGAACATTATTGCCACGATTATGAACGAGCCCGTGAGTTAGCTCTAGAAGGACTAGCTTTGGCCAAAGGCGTTTCCCGCACATATGAAGAAGATTTTGTTCGTCGGCTCGAGCGACTTGAGACTAAAATCCAAAAAGGAAGCCTAATCAAGTGAAAGAAAAAGCTGAGATTGTCGACTTTCGGGCTTACCTTCGCTCGAAAAAAATTCGTTTTACCCGAAGTCGCCAGCTTGTTTGGAAAGAGATCCATCTTCAGCCGGAGACGCACCGTAATGTGGCCGACATTTATCAAAGTCTTAAGAAAAAAGGCCACCGGGTATCATTAGCCACTATTTACCGAACCCTTAACCTCTTTGTTCAAACGGGCTTGGCCCGAGCTGAAGATTTTGGTGAAAAGCACAGCCATTTTGAGCCTGAAAGTCCAGGAACAGCTCATGGCCATCTTATTTGTCTTGATTGTGGCCTAGTCAGGGAGTTTAAGGAGGAAAAGCTTAGTCGCGAACTTGAAAAGATTGGCCTGGGTTTTGGCTTTAAATTGAAAAAATACTCCCTTCAGATTTTTGGCTTTTGTGATCGCTGTGGTCGGTCAAGAAAATAAAAAAAGATAACTTAATTAATTAGTTAAATCATTGAAGATGGAAGCCATAAGGGTCGAAGATTTAACTAAACATTTTGAGGGAATAGTAGCGGTTAATCAAATAAGGTTTGAAGTTAAGCAAGGCGAGCTTTTTGGTTTGCTTGGCCCGAATGGGGCTGGAAAAACTACTACTATTAACCTTCTAGCCACTCTTTTAAAACCAACTTCTGGGCGAGCCTGGGTTGCGGGCTATGATATTTTGACTGAAAGGAATCAAGTAAGACGCTCCATTGGAATCGTTTTTCAAGATCCAGCCTTAGACGTTAAATTGACTGGCCGAGAAAATTTGGAATTCCATGCTATGATGTATGGCTATTCCAAGGCTGAAAGACAGATAAAAATTAAGGAAGTGCTTAAGCTTGTTGATTTAGAGGATAAAGCCGATTTGCTTGTAGAAAAATATTCAGGGGGGATGAAACGACGGTTAGAGATAGCTCGCGGACTTATTCATGAACCCAAAGTTCTTTTTCTTGATGAGCCCACTCTCGGCCTCGATGCCCAGACAAGGCGAAAAATTTGGGAGTATATAAAAAAATTAAATCAAGAGAAAAAAGTTACCATAATTTTGACCACTCATTATTTGGAAGAGGCGGATTACCTTTGCCAAAAGGTGGCCATTATGGATCGCGGGGTAATTATTGCTATGGATGAGCCCCAGAAGCTTAAGGATATGCTTGGCGGCGATATTCTTTCTTTTGAACTAGAAAACAATTATTATTCCGGGCGTTGGCAAGAAAAATTAAAGAATTTACCCTGGGTTAAATCGTTTAGCTGGGAAAATAATTCTTTTTCTCTAACCACCGAGCTTGGTGAAAGGCGTATTCCCGAAATAATGGAGATGGCCAGACAAGAAGGGCTCGCGATTAAAAGCGTTCATCTTCACAAACCTAGCCTCGAAGATGTTTATCTTTATTTTACTGGCCGAAAAATCAGAGATGAGGATGGAATCCTAGAAACAAGAAATCAACGAGCCAAAAGACTTTCTTGGAGACGATGATGATTTCCTGGACAGCCGTTTATGTCCTTTGGCTTCGGGAAATTAAACGTTTTTCAAGGGCTCGCAGTCGCGTCCTTGGCTCCTTGGCTATGCCGATCTTTTTTATGGTTTCTCTCGGGCTAGGGCTTAATCAGGTTGCCTTACCTGGTTTAGAAAGAAATATCGGCTATTTATCTTTTCTTGTTCCTGGAATCATTGGTATGAGCCTTCTCTTCTCCTCGGCCTTTGCCGGTCTTTCCGTTCTTTGGGACAAAGAATTTGGATTTCTCAAAGAAATTATGGTAGCGCCAGTAAACCGACTATCGATTGTTATTGGCCGAGTGACTGGAGGTACCTCCATCGTCATTTTCCAAGCCATAATTATTTTATTATTTTCTTTTTTTCTTGGCTTTAAATTTCCTGGACTGTTTTTTTTAGGTCTCGCTTTTATTTTTATGATTTTAATTTCTTTAACTTTCCTTGGCCT
The DNA here is from genome assembly GCA_026416195.1 of Candidatus Aminicenantota bacterium. Lineage (GTDB taxonomy): Bacteria > Acidobacteriota > Aminicenantia > Aminicenantales > CALLJL01 > CALLJL01. Next base: position 9,657 of record JAOAFQ010000117.1, read on the forward strand.
TGGGCTCATTTTTGCTTCTCTAATGAAAGATATGCAAGGTTTTTCCTTAGTCATGAATTTTGTCATTTTTCCTCTTTTTCTCCTTTCTGGCGCTCTTTATCCAATCAGGAATCTGCCAACGTCGATTCGCTTTTTAGCTTATTTTGATCCCTTGACCTATGGCGTTGATGGCTTGCGCTGGTCTTTACTTCAGATGTCTTCTTTTCCCTGGATTCTTGATTTATCCTTCATGGTGCTTTTTTCCCTGATAATGCTTGGTCTAGGCGCTTTTCTCTTTGAAAGACAAGAGAGCACCTAAATCATGGCCTAAGGTTTAAAAGAAAATTATGGGTTCTTCAAATTCACCCCCTGATTCATCCTCTAAGGGGATTGAATTCTTTGGAGGAAGAAAATAAATTTTAATTGATTTATGAGCCAAGATTAAATACAATTTGGGGAGATTGAAAAACGAGCGCTTTAGGTTTATTTTGTTAGGCCAGGAGGGGAGGTTGAGTGAAAAAAATCCCGCAGTTGATTTTCTTCGGAAGAAAGAAAAGAAGGGATTTACTTTAATTGAAATAATTGTCGTGGTGGCTATTATTGGCCTTTTGGTCGTCGTCTTTTATCCAGCCGTTTTAAACACTCTTGAGAATCGAGATATTGAAAACGCAGCACGGTTGATCCAAATGACTTTTCAGCAGGCTAAATTTGAGGCCATCCGAGCCAAGGTGAACCATCGAGTAAGATTTTGGCAAGATAATGCTGGTCAATGGTTTTATAATATAGAAAGGGAGTTGTCCCTAGACACTTGGCAACCACTTCACGGATCTGTCCCTCGCAGGATACCGGCTAAGTTTATTGTGATTTTAAATATACCTGAGGCTAAAATTGGTCAAGGTAAGGAATTAATTTTTGACCCAATCGGAATGGTTTATAATTATGATCCCTCCCTGCGAAGTATTTCGATTCGAAGCCCTAAACTTTCCCAGCAAGGACAGCAAGGAACTATTATTATTAATATTTACGCTGGTGGATCATTTCAGTATGTCCGGACAGCTTAGTTTTTATTTTCAGGGGTAAAAATGAGAGGCCAAAAAATAAAAAATAAAAATGCAGGGTTCACTTTAATTGAGGTTTTGCTTTGTATTGCCTTGATCGCTTTAGCTCTCCTTGGCTTAGCTCAAATTTTTACTCTAAGTGTTTTAAATAACATGCGCTCAGATCGGCTAACGACAGCTAATTTTTTAGCCCAGCAGCAGGTCGATTTTTTGAGGAGTTTAACCCTTGAAGAGATTGGTATTAATTATTTAGGCCAGACAAAAGATGAGAGATTAGACATAAATAACGATGGAACTTTTGATTATCGGCGAATAACCAAGATAGAAACAGCTCAAATCATTCCATCTCCCACGACCTGGCCCTCAACTGGGACCTTAAGTGGAAATTATTTTAAAGTTCGAGTTTTGGTTTTTTCCGCTGAGCAATTGAATAGAAGTGTTGAAGACCTAATTAAACATCCGGAACGGTATCGGGTAAAAGCTCAGCTTTTAACGATAATAAGTAGGTAGGCCAAAAATGAGGAATGAATATTTCAAATTGAAACGAAAATCAATTAAACTTCTCAAGTCTGAAAAAATGACAATAAACAATAGGCCAAAAGCTTTTACTTTGATTGAAGTACTTGTGGGTGGAACCATTATGATTTTTATCATTATGATTACCTTAACCCTTTACTCGAGAAGCAATCGGATTGCGGTTGATCAGAATATGTTTGCCCAAATTCAACAGGATGTGAGATCAGCTATGTTTTTAATTTCAAGAGATATCCGCATGGCCGGAGTGGGTATGCCGATTGAATTTGCCGGCTATTTTATTATGGGCGTGGACAATGAGCTTCAAGGACAAGGGACAAGTGCTGAAGTCAGACCAGATCGGATAATTTTGATCGGTAATATGGAAGAGCCTCTTTATTTAAAAATCAAGCAATATCAGGGCGCATCAGTTACGGTTTCATTAGAGGATTATAGCTTTGAACAATGGGGGTATCCTGACTATTATTTTGAAGATAAGCTTATTTTAATTCTTCCTAATCCAGCTTCCGGCTGTCGAGCAGCTGAATTTCGAGTTATAACCCATGTTACTCATTCCCAAGGCGGCAAAAATGAAAAGATAAATATGTCACCTGGCTTGGCCAAAGGAATTAATCCACCCCAAAACTTAGCTGGCACTTGCCCGAGTTCAAATGATTACGATGGCGGCTTAGTTATCTTTTGTGATGCACAGGAATATTGGTTAGATGTAACTGGCAATTACCCTGGTCTAACCCCTGGCAAGGATGGTTATATTGGTAATGGAGAAAAAAACATTCTTTATTTGTATACCTATAATGAAAAAGAAAAAAAGATGATGCATCATCCCATTGCTCAAAATGTTGAAAACTTACAGTTTGAATATAATGGCGACATGAATGGTGATGGAGAACTTGATGGTTGGCGCCCTTGGGATATCAAATGGGGGCCTAATGAAGCGGCTAGGATTCAGCAAGTAAGAATATTTATTACTGGGTGCACGCCTCGGCCCTATCTATAATCCCTCGCTTACAAAGATTTGACATTATATTTATACCAACCGCCGGCGATATCTAATAA
>JAOAFQ010000074.1 GCA_026416195.1 Candidatus Aminicenantota bacterium
GGAGTTATCAGGATGAACAATTGTTTGAGCTGTGATGAGGTCAGGAAGAACATCGGTCCCAACTACTCCGGCCTTTAAGTGATCAGGATATTGTCTTATGGCCTGGAGAATCAGGGGATCAATTTCATAGCGGCCAATTTCCACGGGGCGCCCCTGATCATCGAGTTTAATCCGGCCATTCTCGTAATCCATTTCGTAAATTATCAATTTGCCATCATCCAAGGCATCTTGACGACAGATCAAAGTCAAGTGGGTGTGAACAATTGTTTTCCAAGCAGCCAGAGGTAAAGGATAAAAGCAAAAGACAAAACTAATTAAAATCAAAGCGATCGCCAATCTAAACAATTTATTTTTAAACTTTGCCATTAACCAATCTCCTTTTTTAAAAAAAGGCCTTCCTTTTAAAATCAGAGGATATTTTTAACTGGCTTTCCCTCCAATCAAAAATATATCTTACTCATTTAGCCTTTCCTCTTCCAGGGAAATTTTATCCCTTTATCTTTGACTTCACTTGCTCTGTCTCTTCCTTGAAAAATAGCGACAAATGTCCCTCAAAGAGTCTCTCTTTGCTTAGAAAGGCTTTCTATTATAAACTTTTGACGATTAAGGCTTTTCTAAGGAGAATCAAATGAAGACGGTTAGTTTCTTTATCATTAGGTTTTTGATTGTCGGAAATCTTCTGGCTTTATTCGGAAATTCATTTTTAGCTGACTTGGCAGCTTTTCCCATGGCTTCAGCTATTAATTGCTCAGCCTTTGAGTCTCCAAACCAAAAAATTAAAACCAAGCCAAAAAAATCTTTAGGAGCAAGACCTGCTCTTCCCTCGCCCGTTTGGGTCATCGGTTCTTATGATAAAGACGGCCGCCCTAACGCCATGACTTCAGCTTGGGCCGGTATTTGCTGCTCCCGTCCGCCATGTGTAACTATTTCCCTTAGGAAAGAAACTTACACTTATGGTAATATCCTGGAAAAAAAGGCTTTTACCGTTAACATCCCTTCAGAATCGCAGGCAGCCTATGCGGCTTATTTTGGGAGCGTCTCGGGCAAGCAGATTGATAAATTTTCAGCTACTGGTCTTACCCCAGTGAAAAGCCACCTGGTTGATGCGCCCTACATCGCCGAATTTCCGCTTGTCTTGGAATGCAAACTCATCCAAACTTTGGAGTTGGGGTCTCACACTATGTTCATCGGTGAAATTATCGACATGAAGGCCGATGAAACCATTCTGACTCCCGAAGGTGGCCTTGATGTTGAAAAATTAAAAGGATTTTTCTTTTTACCCGGGAGAGGCAAATTTTATCGCTATGGAGATTTTCTAGGTGATATCGCTCCGCTGGCAGAAAAAATCAAAACAAAAAAATAAAATAAGGAAAAGCCGATGCGACGACGCCATTTTTTTCTCTCCTTTGGATTGTCAGGCTTAAGTTTAAAGACTTCTTCTCATATCTTTTCCGATTCAATTAAACTTCTCAGACCTGACCATGATTCTCCTCAATCTTATTCAATTCCTCAGCCCGTAAAACCAACTCGTCTTAAACCTGGTGATACTGTCGCTTTAGTCGCCCCGTCTGGGGCAGTCGCGACCCGATTTGAAATCAGGCTGGTCAAGGAATGTATGGAAGCCCTTGGCTTCCATGTAAAGCTAGGTCAGCATGTGTTTGACCGATACGGATATCTTGGAGGAAAAGATGAAGATCGAGCGGCTGATCTTATGGACCAATTTGCCGATCCGGAAGTAGCCGGAATTGTGGCCATACGAGGTGGCTGGGGCTGTGCTCGGATTTTACCTTATCTAGACTTTGAAATTATCAAGAAAAATCCAAAAGTTTTAATTGGTTACAGCGATATCACCGCTCTTCTTTTAGCCCTATATGCCAAAACCGGCTTGGTAACTTTTCATGGGCCAATTGGTCTTGACCCCTGGAATTCTTTTACTGTCGATTATTTTCGTCGCTTAATCATGGAAGCTCAAACCCCGGTCCTTGAAAATCCAACTGATAAGGGTGATTACCTCATTCCTAGAGAAAATAGGGTCCAAACAATAACTCCTGGCCAAGCCACAGGAATCCTTCTGGGAGGCAACCTGTCCATCATTTCTACTCTTTTAGGAACTGACTTTGTTCCTTCCTGGGAAGGGGCCATCCTTTTTGTCGAGGACACAAACGAAGAAATTTATCGAATCGATCGCCTGCTAACCCAATTGAAGCTGGCCGGCGTCTTTAGAGAAATAAAGGGCTTCATTTTTGGTCGCTGCACCAATTGCAATCCAGGTGAGGGCTATGGCTCTCTAACGTTAGAACAGGTGCTTGATGACCATATCAAATCTTTGGGAATTCCTGCCTGGTACGGATCAATGATTGGACATCTTCCACTTAAATTTACCATTCCCCTAGGAATAAAAGCCAGAATTGATGCCCTTAAGGGAACAATTGAATTTCTTGAACCATCAGTTGTGGTTAAAGATTAAAAAGAATTAATTCACCTTGCCTTTATCCTTCTCATTAGCTTTAACTGAGCCACCTATTTTTGATAAATTTCCCTTTTTGATGATCTTGAATCTTTTTTAGCAAATAGCCTTTTAAGCTAAGAAACCTTATTTATTGATCAAACGAATGGCCTTCTTATTATCGGCTGTTTTGAAAAAGCAGGTCGAAGTTTTGCCAGAACCAGTTGTTCCGTAAACCAGGTTAATATTAATTCCGGCATCGGCCAGCCTCTTAGCTACTTTCTCGAGCTCCCCCGGACGGTTAGGCATCTCAACCGCAACCGCTTCCTCTTCTTTTATTTCCGCGCCCATCGGAACTAATGCTTTTGTCGCCCGAACAGGGCTGTCAACAGTCAACACAAAATAAGCCTTGTCCTCCATTTCATAAGCCCAAATGGCATTGATATTGACTTTGGCTGCCGCCAAAGCGGCACTCACTTCCGAAAGAAGACCAACCTTATTAGGCAGAGTAAAAACTAGATTTTTGATTTTTTTTGCTTTAGCCATCCCTCCACCTCCTTTAGGAAAAATTAAGAATTTTTTTAATTTACCTTTTTTTATATTTTACAAAAATTAAATAGATATTTCAAAATAATTTAATAGAAAAATTGAGCCTGTTGGTCGGACTATTTTGCCTATATAAGGCTTACTCCAAAAGCTTAGTCAGTTGATCTGACGAACGAAAGAAAGCAGGCGAGGTGTTGGCCGACCCAGGAGCGGCTTAATCCAGTCTCATCTAATTGAAATACAGGCTCAGCCTTACCCATAATTTTGAAGGGAGACATGGATGGATGACAAAGCCAATGATGACGTTCCATCTGAAGGCAAAAGATAAGAAACCATTGGCCGAAAAGGCCTTCCCTAGTCAAATTTTTGTTGATTGATTATATTTCTGTTATGTAGAATTAGAGTAAGATGCAGGATCCTGAAAAACTGGCTAAGCGAATTGAGGAAATAAAAGAAACTTATTTTAACCTCCAAGCTCAAAAACAAAAACTCCTCGAAACTTTAGAGGCAATTGACAAAGCTCTGACTGAGCTGGTCAAAGAGGCAGAAGGACTGGGAACTACTCTCCCCACTGAACCTTTCCTATCTCCATTCCAAATGTCTTTGAAATCTGAAAGTTCGCCTCAGCTTAAAAATAAAGACACCGCTTTTGACTTTTCTCGCCAGAAGAAAAAAGTATTGGTCATTGACGATGATCCCGTGACCTTACGGTTAATTACTTATTTCCTGGAAAGAGAAGGGTTTGTGGTGGATCAGGCTGAATCGGGCGAGGAAGGATTAAAAAAAATATTAGTTGAAAAGCCCGATCTTCTCCTTTTAGACATAATGATGCCTGGAATTAACGGTTTTCAACTAGCCGAAAAATTGCAAGCCTCACCAGAATTAGTCAAGCTACCAATTATTTTTCTTTCCTCTTTGGCCGACGAAGAAGATGTTCTTCGAGGCCTAAAAGCTGGCTGGGATTATATCATAAAGCCCTTTTCCCCGCCTATTCTCCTAGCTAAAATAGAGAAGCTTTTAAAAATAAAACATGAATCCTTTTCTCAGCCTCACTCTTTATAGCCTTATTTTCCTAGCTCTTTTAACCGTGGCTCTTTTTCTTTTTATTCTCCTTCGCCGCTTTCTCGGGCAGATTTATGATCGCCGGTTTAGACGAATCTGCCAACAAATTGAAGCTGAATTGCTCGAAGCTATTAGGACCAATGATCAATCTCAATCGCTCAGGATAGCCATAAAATATTCTTCTCAGCCAAGAGCGTTGGCCACGGTGTTAGTCGCTTACGCCCAAAAAATTAAAGGTTCAGCTCTCAATCACCTGAAATTAATTTTCAAAGAGGGCCTTAAGAGACGCGTTTACCGCGATCTCCATTCAATTTTTCTCGCGAAGAAAATCAGAGCCATTCGCCTTTTAGTTTATTTTGGCGAGCCAGCCGATGTCCCTCGTCTCTTTCCTTTTCTTAACCAAAAACCAATTTTGCGACTAGTCACGATTCATGCTTTATCGAGGGCTAAAACTCCTGAGGCCATTAAAGCTATTTTCACTGCTTGGGAAAAGGAAAATTCGGCTCATCTGGCCACTCTAATTAATATCCTATCCTCTTTGGGGCCAATCATTGAACCTTACGTCCAAGAGTATTTAAGAAAGGAACTTAGCTGCGACAAATTAGCCTCGTTAGTCGAACTTGTTGGTTTAATTCCTCTTCGCTCTCTCTGGAAAGAGCTTTTGCCCTTGGCCACTCATTCAGACAAAGAGGTAAGAATAAAAGTGGCTCGAGCCTTGGGCCGTCTTTTAATTCCGGAAAGTTATCCAGTCCTTCTTCGCTTACTCGAAGACGAGGCTTGGGAGGTTCAAGCTCAAGCCGCTAAATCTTTAGGGAAACTTAAAAATCCAGAGGCAATTCCTTATCTTAGCCAAGGTTTAACTTCGCCGTTTTTTCACGTAAGAAGAAATTCGGCTTATGCTTTAGCCATGATGGGCGAGGAAGGCAAGAAAGTTCTTGAGGCTTTGGCCCATCAAAATAAAGACCATTATGCCGCGGATGTGGCTCGTATGGTTCTTGAAGAAATGGTTCTAACTTAAAAAAATGCTGCCCATTGGCTCATTCCTTATGAATTTCTTAAACCTCCTAATTCTTGTTTATTTCTTTTGTCTCAATGCCTTTTATTTTCTCTTTATTCTCCTTTCTCTTTATGGGCAGATAAGATACCGCCGTCTTACAACTTACTTAAGCTTTAAAGAAATTTTCCAGTTCCCTTTGATCAAACCTATCTCTGTAATCGCTCCTGCCTTCAATGAATCGAGCACAATTGTAGAAAGCGTGCGATCTCTCTTGGCTCTTGAATATCCCCTTTTTGAAGTCATCGTGGTTAATGATGGTTCTACCGACGATACTTTAGAAAAATTAATTCAGGCTTTTAAACTTAAACGAAAGAATTGGGTTTTTCGTCGGGTTTTATCGACCAAACCAGTTAGAGGAATTTATGTTTCTTCCCTAGACCCAAGATTAGTGGTCATCGACAAAGAAAATGGAGGCAAAGCGGACGCTTTAAATGCTGGCATTAACCTCGCTCGTTATCCTCTCTTCTGCGCGGTCGATAGTGATTCTCTTCTCGAAAGGGATTCCCTAGTCAAAGTTGTCCGGCCTTTTATCGAAGAGCCGGAAAAAACTGTGGCTTCAGGCGGAATTATTCAGCTCAGTAATGGCTGCAAGGTCAAATTTGGCCAGGTGGTTGAGATTGGTATTGCTCGTAATTGGTTAGTTCGCTTTCAAATTATTGAATACTTACGCGCCTTTCTTGGAGGAAGAACTGGTCTTTCCTTGCTTCGCAGTCTTCTCATTATCTCTGGAGCCTTTGGACTTTTTCGAAAAGACGTGGTCCAGTCCTGTGGCGGCTACCGCTGCCATACCGTTGGTGAAGATATGGATCTTGTGATCAGACTTCAAGCCTATTTAAGAAAAAACAAGAAACCTTATCGAATCGTTTTTGTCCCTGATCCCATCTGCTGGACAGAAGCACCAGAAACTCTTCGTTCTCTTACTCGCCAGAGAAACCGCTGGCATCGGGGATTAATTGAATCTTTAACTTACAGTTTTAGCCTGTTCTTTAATCCCCGATATGGTCTGACTGGACTGTTGGCCATGCCCTATTACACTTTTTTTGAGATGTTCGGCCCTGTAATTGAAATCGCTGGCTACACTCTGTTTTTATATTACACATTAACCAATCAACTTAACACAGCTTTTGCTCTTCTCTTCTTTCTTTTAGCTGTGATCGTAGGCATTTTACTTTCTTCTTTGTCTGTCCTTCTTGCCGAATATTCAGAAAGACGCTACCCTCATCTCAAACATATTTTGATCCTTTTCGCTTTTGCTTGGTTAGAAAATCTCTTTTATCGCCAGTTCCTGGCTGTTGTCAGAGCAGGAGCTTTTTTGTCCCTTTTAAGGAGAAAAAAAGAATGGGGAAGAATGGAAAGAAAGGGCTTTCAAAAATTAACTTAAAAAAAATTGACCGATCTTGGCTCAGGCCATATTTTTCCCCAGCTTTTATTTATATTTTATTTTTTGTTTTCGTAGGTCTCCTATTGCCTCTTTTATTTTCGATAAAAGCGTCTGGATTGCCTTTAAAAGATTCGGCTTTTATTCAAGTCAGTCCGGATCAACAAAATTTAATCGAACGAGAAAAGGAGAAAATTAAAAAAGCTCTTCAGCTTGGCCAATACTCTCAAGCTATTGAGCTTTGCCTTCAAGGACTCAAAGTTTTACCTGAAGATTTTGAGCTTAATTTTTGGCTAGCTCAAGCGTACGCTTTTTCAGGAAATTGGGACAGAGCTTTAGAGCAAATTGAATATTTAAATCGAAAATATCCTGGAAATAACGATGTCCTTCTCCTTGAGGCTAGAATTCTCTCATGGAAAAAAAACTATTTAACCGCCAAAGAAAAATATCACCTTGTTTTAAAAAACGAGCCTCAAAATCTTGAAGCCAAAATAGGCCTGGCGCAAATCGCTTCTTGGGAGGGAAAATATAGCGAAGCCATATCGGGCTTTCGTCATTTATTAACTGATTACCCTGAAAAGGCTGAACTTCACTATTTGCTCGGTCTAACTTATCTGTGGTCTGGAAACTACGGCCAAGCCAAACAATCCCTGAAGCGAGCTACCGAGCTCGACCCGAATAATCAAAGCTATAGAGAGGCCTATCGCCGCTCTTTAAGTCTTTTCCCCAATCGCTTTGAAATCCGGAGCGAATTGGCTGTAGAAACTTTTAGCGATGGCCGAGAAAATTATCTCGATCGCTCTCTGATCGCTGAGGCTAAAATTCCGCCCTCCCGTGGGTCAATTCTTTTAACTTGGGAAGAAACTAAACGCTTCGGAACAAAAGATACCCAATTAGGCCTAGAACTTTATCCTCATCTATGGCCACAGGCCTATGGCCATTTTTATATTAAAGGCTCCTTTAAAGCTCATCATTTTCCTCAAACCTCCTATCACTTTGAGCTTTATCAAGGGATAGGTCGCCTCTTTGAATTTTCTGGTGGCTTTCAGAAAATGAATTTTAAAAATAATCCGGTTTCAATCTTCCTAGGGTCATTCGGGGCTTATCTTGGCAACTATTATGGCCATTTCCGTTGGTATTATTCTCCTGAAAAAGTTGGCTCAACCTTTTCTTGGGTAGTCCATGGACGACGTTATTGGCGACAGCAAAGTTATGTTTTTTTTGCCTATGGTCAAGGAGCTCGAGCCTATGAGACGATCTCTTGGCTTGATCTTCTAGCTCACGACTCAACTATTGTCCAAGCCGGCTTGGATACTTATCTTTGGCATCATTTTCGACTAAGAGCCCAAATTACCAAAAGAAAAGAGGAAAATATTAATCGTCTAACCTACGCTCTAATCCTTGGCGCAGCCTGGTAACAAATTCGTGGCCTTTACCGGTTTGGTTTTTTGTTAATTCTAACGGCCAAGCTCTTTTTCCTCTTTGATTATCTAGCTCCATTTTGACATCAAGCTTTCGAGCAATGGCCCAAGTTAAAGCTCTCGGGCCTGATCAATCTATGACTTGTCAGGGAAATGAGGAGTGATCTTACAAGCAATTTATTTATTATTTAAGTCACCCTGCAGGGCTGTAGACATCGATAGAATTCTTCTCAGTTTCAAGAGCCAGTCTAGCTTAGTCCAAAATTTGACTTGAACAAAAGCAATTTAAGTCAATTATAAAAAAGGAAGATAGGTCTGAATTTCGTAGTCGCTCACCTGTTGGTCATACTCTCGGGAAACATTTCTGCTATAAGCTTCAATTTCATGTTTTTTATTGGCAATAAAACGGGAAAAAATATAGTCACCTAAAGCCTCGCGCACTACCTCGCTTTTTTCCATTATTTTAATTGCTTCATCCAGATTTCGGGGCAAAATTTTAATCTCGCGTTGGCGCTGCCGAGACGGGCTCATTTTATAAATATTTTCTTCCACTGGCGGCGGAAGCTTTATTTTTCGGCGAAGGCCATCACAACCAGCCCAAAGAATGACGGCTAAAGCTAAATAAAGATTGCAAGCTGGATCTGGAGCTCTAAGTTCAATTCTAGTTGCTCTTTCTTTGCCTGGTTGATATGCAGGAACGCGAATATAGGCCGATCTATTTCTTTGGCCCCAAGCGATATAAACAGGGGCTTCATAGCCCTCGATTAAGCGCTTATAAGAATTAACCCACTGGCTGATAACCGCAGAAATTTCACGAGCATGAGCCAGCAAACCAGCCATATAATGGCGAGCGATGGATGAAAGATGATATGGATCATGGGGGTCAAAAAAGAGATTCTGGTTACCTTTCCACAAGGATTGATGAACATGCATGCCACTGCCATTTTGGCCGTTAATAGGTTTAGGCATAAAGGTGGCGTAAAGACCATGCATTCTCGCTACTTTTTTTACCATATAGCGAAAAATCATGCCTATATCGGCCATTTCTAAAGCACTTTGATAGCGGAGATCAATTTCATGCTGGCCATGAGCCACCTCATGATGGTCATATTCCGATTCAATCCCCATCTTTTTTAGAAGAAGCTGAATTTCCTTTCGAATCTCGCCATGGCGGCCACTGAAGAAATAACCACCCCGATCGGTGAAAGCAGGCTCTTTATCGCTGGGAAAGATAAAAAATTCAAGCTCTGGACCAACTTTAAAGTCATCAAGGTCAAATTCCTTTTTGGCTTTTTCTAGAATTCTTTTAAGAGCATTGCGGGTATCTCCCTCAAATGGATGGCCTTCAGGGGTGAGAATATCCCCGAACATGATGGCTTCTCGCCACCGAATTTCGGGAGAAAAGCCAACATATTCCCAAGGCAAAATTCGACAGGTGCTCGGATCAGGTCGAATAATAAGGTCGCTTTCTTCAATCCGAACAAAACCTTCAATCGAAGAACCATCAAAGCCTTTACCTTCATCAAAGGAGCGAGGCAGTTCTTCTCGGGGAATAGAAAAATCCATTTGGCGACCCAGAATGTCAGGGAAGATTATTCGGACAAATTCAATCCTATTTTTGGGTTCCATAATGACCTTAAGAACTTCCTGTTCATTCTTGAAGCCAAAGGCTGGAAAATCAAACTCCGAACAAATCTCTGGCATTAAAAACCTCCTTGAATTAAAATTTTTTAGTAGCCAAAAGGCTGGCAAAAAGTTTTTTTGATAATTATAAAAGCCTGTTTACAATACATTTGTTAACATACTATAAATAAATAAAATCAAATGTCAATAACTATGAGCAAAAAATTAATAATTATTTTTTGGAACAAAGGAGGCCAGTATGATTGATGATATTGATCGAAGAATTGTCAAAGTTTTAAATGAAAATGCTCGGCGCAGCTTTCGCGACTTGGCCAAAGAGGTTGGCATTTCCGTTACGGCCGTCATTAATAAAGTTAAAAAACTCGAGGAGTCAGGTGCAATCAAAGGATATATACCAATTCTTGACCCTGAATATTTTGGTTATAGCTTAATGGCGATAATTGCCCTCCGCCTTTCCAAGGGGAAATTATTGGAAACTCAAGAGCTCATTGCCCGCGAGCCTCAGGTGGTGGCCGTTTATGATATTACTGGGGAATGGGACTCTTTAGTCATTGGCTATTTTCGGCACCGGCAAGATTTGAATCGCTTTATAAAGAAGATTCTTAGTTATCGCTATGTAGACCGCTCCGTGACTCATTTGGTTCTTAATGTCGTCAAAGATGAAAAAAGACTTCCTTTACTTTAATTGCTATGATGACACGTTTTTTATAAAATTAGCACGAAAGGATGAAGTTCAATGGAATCAATTTGGATATTAGTCGGCACAGCGGCAACTATTGGTTTTGTCCATACCTTAATTGGACCTGACCATTATTTGCCCTTTATAGTTATAAGCCGGGCAAGACAATGGCGGCTGTCAAAAACGCTGGGGATGGCTTTTTTATGTGGCCTTGGCCATGTCCTGAGTTCAGTTATCCTTGGCTTTATCGGAATAGGCCTCGGGATCGCGGTTAGCCAACTCGAAAAGACAGAGTCAACCCGAGGAAATATCGCTTCCTGGCTCCTCATTGGTTTTGGTCTCGCTTATGCTATCTGGGGATTACGCCGGGCTTTAAGCCATCAGCCCCATGTACCCCCTCCTTCACCCCTGAAAGAAAGATTAAACCCAGAGCCAAGGAGTGACCATAAGTTATTGAGCCAGTCCCATCATCACGAAGCTGAACGTCTTTATTTTCATGAAACAAAAGAAAAAAAGAGCCTAACGCCCTGGATTTTATTTATTATTTTTGTCCTTGGACCCTGTGAGCCACTAATTCCTCTGGTTATGTTTCCGGCGGCCCAGCATTCCATCGGTGGGGTTATCTTAGTGACCATCGCTTTTGGGGCTGCGACCATATTAACTATGCTCACCTTAATTGCTCTTTCAGCTTACGGCCTAAGCTTTATTAAGCTGGGACCATGGGAGAAATATTCTCACGCCTTAGCTGGTTCCATCATTTTTCTTTCAGGCTTGGCTGTCCAGTTCCTTGGTCTCTGAAATTCATGTGGGAAGCCCTGATGAGAAAGAAAATTAACATGGGCTTATTTATGAATTGGCGAGATTGGATCAAAGCTACCACTATGGCTGGAAGTTGGTTCTCAACCAATTCCCCGCTCTCTGGCCAGCCACAAAGCAAGATCAGTTCTCAAGGATATTCCACTATTTAGGTCAATTCAGAAAGATAATTTTCGGCGCCTGGATAATAACGAAAATCTCTATAGAATTTCTCCCAAAGCGCGGATGGCAATAATTGAAGCAACAAGGAAATCGCACCATTTTTCCTATCGAAAATATCATGAACTAATTGAAAAAATTGCGATCAGAAAAGGCCTTGCTCTTGAAAACTTTATTTTGGGAGCCAGTTCAACCGAAATTATGAAATGGCTATTTGGGTCTATGGTCGAAAAAGGGAAATTTGACTCCTCCTGAAATTATTGAGACCTTAAAAAAAATGGAGACAAATTTTGCCTCTATCGCTCATCCTAGCTTAAAAGCAGCCATCGAAGCCTACCAAGCTAGGTTATTTTCCCTTCCCCTCGCCAACCAATCCACTCAATTGGAAAAGCGACAGATTTTAGTTCGCCCTTTCTCCTTCCATGGCCGTCACTGGCTTCGAGTGAGCCTCAGCCCCAAGAAGACATTGGCGCTTTCCTTTCTACCCCTATTTCTGCCTCAAGGACTCCCAAGTAATTCCCTCAACTCAATGGTTTTTTTAAGCCATAAATTTTTAAGCCATAAAGCCAGCCTATCTAAGAAGAATAACTTTAATTGATGAAGCCTCGTTTTTTGAGTAAGGGTTCAATTCTGGGTTCACGGCCCCGGAATTTGATATATTGCTTGTAGAAATCGACAGTACCGTATTTTTCGAGAATTTCCTTTCTGAACAAGGCGGCCGTCTTTTGATCAAAGAGGCCCCGCTCCTTAAAGGCTTCATAAGCATCACTATCCAGAACTTCAGCCCATATATAAACATAATAGCCAGCTGAATAGCCGCCAGAAAAAATGTGCTGAAAATAAGAACTACGATAGCGAGGCACTATGGCTTCGATCAGCCCGATCTTTTTCATCATCTCTCTTTCAAAACTGTTGACATCGATTTCTTGATCAAAAATTGTTTTGTGCCAATAAATATCCAGTAAGGCGGCAGCTAAATATTCAGTGGAAGCAAAGCCTTGGTTGAAAAGAGAACTATTATTGATTTTTTTGATCAATTCCTCAGGAATAACTTCACCTGTCTGGTAATGGCGAGCATAGAGCTTGAGCAATTCCGGTTCAAAGGCCCAATTTTCCATAATCTGAGAGGGAAGTTCCACCCCATCTCGGGGGACAAACCGATTATTATATTTCCCATTAGCAAGTAAGGTGGCTAGAGAATGACCGAATTCATGGAAAAAGGTATTGACCTCATCTAGAGAAAGAAGGGAAGGGGTCTTTTCGGTTGGTCTAGTAAAATTGCAACAGATGGTGGAGATAGGGGCAATCCTCTTGCCGTCCTCATAAGCCTGTCGCCTCAAAGCCCCTGACCACGCCCCACTTCTTTTAGTCGGCCGTGGGAAGAAATCGAGATAGAGAAGACCTACATGGCGTCCATCTTTCTCTTTGACTTCATAAACTTCAACCTCAGGATGATAAACACTGATGTCCGTTCTTTTTTCAAATTTTAAGCCATAAAGCAGTTCAGCTAAAGTAAAAATTCCTTTTTTGACATTATCAATAGAAAAGTAAGGTCGAATCTCGCTTTCTTCGAGAGCATATTTTTTCTTGCGGAGTTTTTCCGCATAATACCACCAATCCCAAGGTTCAATTTTAATCCCGGCACCTTCCTCATCGGCGATCTGCTGCATCTCAGC
Organism: Candidatus Aminicenantota bacterium; assembly: GCA_026416195.1. Lineage (GTDB taxonomy): Bacteria > Acidobacteriota > Aminicenantia > Aminicenantales > CALLJL01 > CALLJL01. Next base: position 12,885 of record JAOAFQ010000074.1, read on the forward strand.
CAATTCTTCTTTAGCTCGTTTGAGGGCATAATTCCAGAGCTGAAGCAAAAATTCTTCCACTTTCTCAGGAGTTTTGGCCATATTAACTTCAATCGCATAATGGGCAAAAGTGGGATAACCAAGGAGTTTAGCTCTCTCGGTCCTTAGAGAAATAATTTTTTTGATGATTTCCTTGTTATCATATTCGTTATAATTATCGCCTCTCATAATGTAGGCGGTGAACAATCGTTTTCTCAGCTCTCTATTTTTGGCATATTGAAGAAAGGGAATTAGGCTTGGAACTTGAGTGGTGAAAACCCACTTGCCTTCAAGGCCAAGTTTTTTCGCCGTTTCAGCGGCCATATCGATTACATTCTGAGGCAACCCCTCAAGATCCTTTTTGTTTTCAATCACTAACTTAAAATTGTTGGTTTCTTGAAGGACATTATTGCCAAATCTTAGAGATAGGAGAGAAAGCTCGCGGTCAATCTGACGCAACCTTTCTTTCTGAGGCCCTGGAAGAAGAGCCCCTTGGCGAACAAAATCTTGATAGATTTTTTCTAAAAGAAAACGTTCTTCTTCACCTAACTTTAATTTATGACGCTGATCATAGACCGCTTTAATCCGGGCAAAGAGCTTCTCATTGAGATAAATATTGGAGCGGTGTTGAGTGATTAAAGGTGAAACCTGTTCAGCAATCTTTTGCAGTTCCGGCGTTGCTTGGGCACTTTGTAAAGCTCCAAAGACAATAGTAACTCTTGATAAGAATTGCCCACTGCGATCAAAGGCTAAAATGGTGTTGTCAAAAGTCGGCGCCTTTGGATTTTTGACAATTGCCTCAATTTCGGCTTGATGAAGTTCAATTCCTCGCTTAATCGCTGGCAGAAAGTGGTCATTCTTTATCCGATCAAAGGGTGGCGTCTCAAAGGGAGTCCCATAAGGAGCAAAAAATGGGTTTGATTCCTCCTGGCCAGGGCGATTGATCGAAATAGCTCCTGGGGTTAAAAGTCCAATTAATAAAAATAAGAAAAGGAAAGAGAGAAAAAAGCTTTTTCTTAAAAGAAAGTTAGTTCGCCCCTTCATTTCTTTCTCCTTTCAAATTTCTCCGATTATAAGACAGAAAAATTATATTGGCTTTTCCCTAGATAAAGTCAAGAATTCTCTTTTCCCAATCTGAAGACCCTCTTTAGCTCGAATAGTTTAATTAAAATGACATAAACTGCCTATCAACTAAATTAGCTTTTATTTATTGGCTTAAAGCCTGATATCTGGAGGCTAACGACAAAATCTTCTAATTTAATTCTTCCTGAGGAAATTTCCAATTTATCTTTAATTACCTTGGCAGTAAGATCATTGGCCATTAGGTCAAGGGGAAAGGGACTTTCTTTGATTATGCTGAGATCGACGAAGCCAGCTTTTTTAATTAAATCAATATATTCATTTTTAAGAATAGCTCCTGAGAGACAACCAACATAGGCCTCAACTGAATTTTTGATCAAATCGGGCAAAGGTCGGAGAAGAACGAGGTCCGCAATTACAAATCTTCCCCCTGGCTTAAGCACCCGATAAGCCTCTTCAAACACCCTTTTTTTATCGGGAGATAGATTGATAACACAATTGGAAATGATTACATCAATAGAATTGTCGGCAACTGGCAAATTTTCAATTTCGCCCAGTCTGAAGTCAACATTTCGATAACCCTCTTTCTCGGCAATTTTTCTAGCTTTGATCACCATTTCTGGCGTCATATCCACGCCAATAACTTTTCCTTTTGGCCCGACTTTCTGAGCAGCTAAAAAACAGTCAATGCCGGTTCCAGACCCAAGGTCAAGGACTATTTCGCCTTCTTTTAATGAGGCTAAGGCTACGGGGTTACCGCAACCTAGGCCTAGATTAGCCTCTTCAGGAATTTTTCTAAGCTCCTCCTCCTGATAACCAATCTTTCGACTGATCTCTCGAACCACCTCACTCCCACAGTAGGGACTAGATGAAGGGCAACAGGAGGAGCTTTCCTGAGCTATTCGGCCATAGCCAAGTCTAATTATTTTCTTGATTTTATTTTTATTCTCCATTCTTAATCCTTTCCAGAAAAGCTCAAAATTTGCTCAACTTAATAATATTAGCTAAAATTAAGTTTTTTTTAAAGAAACATGATAATTCCGAATATTCCTATAAAATATAGTTGTTTTTTTAAAATCCTTGATTTAAAATAAAATTTAACGATTTTTATTTTTATCAAAAAGGTCTGTTTAATTTTCTAAGGAGATGTAAATGATAAAGTTATCAACCAAAGGCCGTTATGGCACCAGATTGATGTTAGTTTTGGCCCGAGCTTATAGCCAAGGCAAAAAATCAGTTATTCTTAAAGAAGTGGCCGAAGAAGAAGGAATTTCTCTTCGCTATCTTGAGCAAATCATTATTCCGCTTAAGTTCGCCAATTTAGTCAAGAGTATCAGAGGAGCGGGTGGAGGTTATAGTCTTACTCGTAGACCGGCAGAAATTAAACTTATTGATATCCTGGAAGCCCTTGAAGGCCCTTGTGCTCTTGTCGACTGCGTTATTGACAAAAATTTTTGCAACCGTCTGCCCCGGTGTGCTGTCTATGAAATCTGGAAAGAAGCTTCTCAGGTGTTAGAAGAATATTTCTCCAAAGTTACCCTCCAAACTCTCCTTGATATCTGTGAGAAAAAAGCCCGAGGTAAGAAAAAAGGCTAAAAATTTAGGTCATTTTATAAAGCCTCAATTTTCGCCCCCAAAAACTATAAGATAGAAAAAACTTGACATTAATCATATAATTTTTATAAACTTTATTTTTCCTATAAATTTAGTATAAAAAAATATTTTTGATGGTCTTTCAATTAAAAAACCGAAAGATCTATCTTGAAAGGAGGGAAAACCTTGGCCCTGAGAAATCAATTTAATCCTTTGAGGATATTTCCTACTTTTATGACTATAATCGCGGTCAGTTTTGCCCTAACTCTTTTCCTAGGGGCTAAAAATTCAGGGGAAAAGATTCAGAAAACTGAAGATTGTCGGGCCTGTCATGAGGAGGTAGTTAAAGCTTTTAATCGGACTCCCCATCAACAAGAAAATTGCTCTGCCTGCCATCAGGGAGCTGAAAAGCATGTAGAGGAAGGGACTAAAGAATCAATATTTTCGTTTACAGCGGAAAAAAAACCATCGGAAAAAATCAAGCCTTGTCTTGCCTGCCATCACCCTGAAGCTGGCCATTATCCTTCCAGTCCCCATGGCCGGAGTAATCTCGACTGCACAGCCTGTCACTCAATCCATTCTTACCAGGTAAATCCATCAAACCTAAAGGCTTCAGCCGTTAAGATCTGTGCCTCCTGCCACCAGGATATTCTGGCCGAATTTAAGTTAAACGAAAGACATCGTCTGCAAGAAGGCATCTTGGAGTGCCTTTCCTGTCATAGGCCCCATGAGCCAGCAGAAAGACCTCAATTAGGCGGCTTCAAGCAACAGGCTTGTCTGCAATGTCATGTCGATAAAGGCGGACCATTTCTTTATGAACATGAACCTTTAAGAATTGAAGGCTGTACTACCTGTCATTCGCCCCATGGATCGCCTAATCGTCATCTTTTACTCCAACAAAGTGTGGCTGACTTGTGCTTTAGCTGCCATGGAACAGCCCCGGCTTGGCACAGCCGCTTTACTTCAATGACGACCAATTGTACGACCTGCCATGTGGCTATCCATGGCTCAAACCTTAATCGCCTCTTTTTAAAATAGGAGGACCAAATGAAACGTTTTTCAATATTTTTTTTAGGCTTAAGTTTTTCTTTAGGCCTAAGTTTTCTTGACCTTCAAGCTCAAAGCAGTTCTTCCTGGAAAGGCCTTTTTCTTTTTGGTTATCGACACGTTAACTCTTCTGGGACTGAAGCCAAATATAAAGAAGACCTTAACCTGGAGAAAGGAGCCAGGCTATTTAATTTCTCCCTAAGCTATGAGCCTCAAGGAAATGGATCAAAGATAATTGATCGCCTGGCGATTACGCTCCAAAATTTTGGCGGGGATCCCTTTGAAACTTTAAACCTCCAGGTGGCCAAGATCGGACGGTTTTCCTTTGACTATAATCGAAAAAAAGCCACTTATTATTATCAAGATTGGCACCAATCGAATGGTTCGCTTTACGATCCTTACACCTTTGATTTCGATCGTTCCAGTGATAGCGGCCAGTTCCGCCTTAGTCTTTCTCGGCAATTAAAGCTAACTGTCAGCTATGAGCGTTTTGGCCGCAAAGGCAAAAGCACTCCTCCTCTCGATATAAACCGAGTCGAATTTGAAATGGAACAGCCAATTGAGGAAGATTCAAAATTAGGTTCAATAACCCTCAATTTCCACACCAGACCCTTTTCGCTCCTCCTTGAAGAAAAAATTCATGATTTCAAAACGACTAATTCTCTCTTTCTCCCAGGCTATGCCGACGGCGGTCCCTCATCTCCTTATCCTTCCTCTTTGAATTATTTTTCTTTGAACCAGCCTTATCGCTTTCGTTCCTATACTCATGGCCTTCAGTTCAATCTTCGTCCTTCTTCTAGCCTTCTTTTAACCGGTCGAGCTCAATTAATTAATCTTGATTTGGAGCTCGATTACCAGGAAAAAGCGAGTGGAGTTGACTATTTAGGTTGGCTCTTCCTTTATGAGCTCAATGGACAAGGCAAATACCGCCGCGATTGGCGATTATATGACTTTAACACCTCTTACCTTCTTTTCAATCGGCTCTCTTTCGTCGCCAATTTTCGTTATCACCACTTGGATCAAACAGGGGAAATGATCATCGAAGGCAATAAGGAATCAAGCCATTTTGGCTATAACACCATGGGTTTAGAAACTGGTCTTCAAATTTTATTTTCTTCCCGACTAAATTTAACTCTAGGTTATCGCCACGAACAAAGAAAACTTGAAGGATTAGAAACAGCTACCTATGAAGATAAAACCAGCCAAAGAGGTCTCTTCAGTCATCTTCGTTTTGAACCTTCAAAGGTTTTTCGCCTTAATTTTGATTACCAGCGGACTGATCTAGATGAACCCTTTACCCTAATTTCACCTACTCTGGCTAATCGATTTAAGCTTAACACCCAATTACGTCTAAAAAACTTCGAACTTTCCAGTTCTTTTCAAATTGATCGAAGGGAAAGCGAAGTCTTTGAAGATAAATGGAAATCTAATCGGGACCAAGCTAGCCTTAGGCTTGGCTATCGAAGCGGAAAATTCTCCCTTTCGGCTGGATCGACGCTGATTAACGTCAAGTCTCGTTCTGACCGGTCGATTGCCTATCGTCCCTTCTGGACCGGGCCTGCAGGAACTTTCCCTTGGCTTATCCGCTATGAAGGAAAATCAAGCCTGATTGATCTTATTTTAAGTTTTGAACCCCAATCTGACCTTAAATTGGAAGCAATAATTGGTCAATACACCAATCGAGGCTTTTGGCCTATTGATCGACTTATGGCCAAAATTATGGCTGAATATTATTTACCCCTTGGATTTATTGTTCGAGCTGTCTACAGATATTGGGATTTTAAGGAGAAAAAATCTGGTTTTAATGATTATAAAGCGAGTATTTTTGAATTTTCCTTAGGAGCTCGCTTCGATTAAGACTTAAAGGGAGTGACTTGTTGCATGAGGAGGGTTAAATGAAAATGAACCAAAAAATTTTTCTAATTTTATTAATGGTCATGTTCGCCCTAGTCCCTCTGCTGGTTTTAAGCAGTGATGAGGGACCAATTGACCTCCTTTCAAAAAAATCAAGGGCTGAAAAGCTTTGGAAAATTTCAGGCCATGCCAATAAAAACTCCACTGCCTTTAATTACTGGAACACCGCTTCTCCAGCCGAAATTCCCGCCACTTGCGCCAAATGTCACAGCACCCCTGGATTTTTAGATTTTATTGGAGCTGATGGTTCCACCCCTAATCAGGTAGACAAAAATGCCCCTGTCGGGACAACCGTGGAATGCTCTGTTTGCCATACAGATACCAATGTGGGAACATTGCGGGCAAGGCCAGCCGTGGTTTTTCCTTCGGGAGTTGAAGTTAAAGGGTTGGGACCAGAAGGTTTATGTATGGAATGCCATCAAGGCCGGAGTTCAACGGTAGCGGTCGATACAGCCATTGCTAATGCTGGGGCGCCAACCGATGATACTCCTCGGTCAGCTCTCAGTTTCTTAAATATCCATTATTATGCGGCCGCCGCCTCTCAATTTGGAACTATAGCTAAAGGCGGTTATCAGTATGGAGGAAAAACTTATGATGCTCGCTTTGTTCATCTTCCTGGCTATAATGCCTGCATTACCTGTCATAACCCCCATTCGCTCCAAGTAGATCTGATGACCTGCAATACTTGCCACCCTGGAATTAAAGACCCTAAAAACATCCGCTATTGGGCCTCCATGACAGATTATGACGGCGATGGTGACATTGCCGAAGGTATTTACTATGAAATTGCTGATTTGCAAAATATCCTTTATGAGCTGATTAAAAAATATGCCCGAGATGTAGCTGGCTTGCCCATAGTTTATGACGAACGCAATCATCCCTTTTTCTTTATTGATAAAAACGATAATGGACGACCTGATTCCGATGAAGTTACTTCAGCCAATCGATATAATGCCTTTACCCCCCGACTACTGCGAGCAGCCTATAATTTGCAAGTCAGCAAAAAAGACCCAGCCGGCTTTGCCCATAATGCTAAATATCATATCGAACTTCTTTATGATTCCATCGAGGATCTGAACAGCAAGCTGAATAATTATGTGGATATGGCTCGCTTCCATCGAACTGATGAAGGTCATTTTGACGGTTCTTCTATTGCCTGGCGCAATTGGGATTCTACGGGAACCGTGCCCTCGACTTGCGCCAAATGTCATACGGCTGAGGGGCTGCCTTATTTTCTTGAAAAAGGAACCATGGACATAAGTCTTCCCAGTTCCAATGGTTTGCTCTGCACAACTTGCCATACCAGCCCTCCGCTTTTAAGAAAAATAGGGCCAGTTACCTTTCCTTCCGGGTTAGCCCTTGATTTAAAGGATTCTTCAAATTTCTGTCTTCATTGCCATCAAGGGCGAGCAGCGAAAACTACCGTGGACGCAACCATTGCGGGCTCGGCAGGTCCCTACACCTTTATCAATATCCATTATTATCCAACGGCCGCCGTTTTCTTTGGTTCAGAAGCCAAGGGTGGCTATGAATTTTCTAACAAGGTCTATGCGAGCCGACGAATTTATCCCAATCATCTTGGTCGGTTCGACACTTGCACCGAATGCCATATGGGCCTGAACAGTCCTAACCGAACAAGGACGGCAGCAGATATGATCTTCCACAATGTTTCTTCACCCCAACCTAAAGATTGTGTGTCTTGTCATGGTCAAGATATAGCTCAACCTCATCCTGGCGCCGATCCTGAAAAATTTACCTTTTCAGGCATTCGACCAGCCTCGACGCCTGATTATGACGGTGATGGGAACCGAAATGAATCAATTCAATCGGAAATAACCGATTTAGAAAAAGCCCTGTACTCTCAAATGAGAACTTATTCAGCGGCTCGGTTCGGTCTCCCTCTTGTCTATAATAAGGATGTTTTCCCTTATTTCTTTAGAGACCTAAATAACAACGGTATGGCCGACCCAGAAGAATTAACGACAGCTAATCGCTACCTATTTGATGCGCCTTTGCTTCGAGCGGCTTATAATTACCAGGTAAGTAAGAAAGACCCCTGTGGCTATATTCACAACTCCCTCTATATTGCCCAACTTCTTGTCGATTCGATTGAACATCTAGGTGGCAACATTGCTCGCTACTCTTGGCGCTGAATCTTAACCAAAGGAAGACTCTTTTTAAGCCTTAGGCCTTCAATGGTTAAAAACTTAATACCGATTGATTAGCTCAGTTAATCTTCATTTCGGTCCATCGTTTCCAGAGGAAAAAGATGGCTGGGTAGACCAACAGCTCCATAACAAAGGAAGTAAAAATGCCACCCACCATTGGGGCTGCAATCCGCTTCATCACCTCAGCTCCAGTTTCATGCACCTGAGACAACATAATCGGTAACAAACCCATGAAGGTAGTGCCAACGGTCATCATTTTTGGCCTAACTCTTTTGACGGCGCCGTGAATAATCGCTTCCTTCAAATCACTTAGATGATTTAGGAGCCCCTTTTCTTTTCTTTCTTTATAAGATAGATCAAGATAAAGAAGCATAATTACTCCAGTTTCAGCATCGACTCCAAGGAGAGCGATTAGACCCGCCCAAACCCCAATGCTCAGGTTGTAGCCGAGAAGATAAAGAAACCAAAAAGCGCCAATCAGAGAAAACGGAATGGCTAAAAGGACAATCAAGGTTTTAACGAAAGAACGGGTATTGAGATAAAGCAGAATCAAAATAATAAAAAGGGTCAATGGGACGACCAGTCGCAAGCGCTTGTTAACTCTTTCTAGATATTCATATTGACCTGAAAAGAGAATCGAATATCCTGCTGGCAGCTTTAGTTTGTCGTTAAGAAGGAATTTTATTTCCTTAACATAACTAGCAATATCTCGGCCAGAAAAATCAACATAAACATAGCTGGCCAGGTGGCCATTCTCGTCGCGGATCATCCCTGGACCAAGCTTGAGTTCGAATTCAGCTAGCAGACCTAAGGGAATTTGAGTTCCCATAGGAGTCGAAATATAAACTTTTTTTAATTTATCTAAATCATCCCGCAGCTCTCGGGGGTAGCGAACGTTGATAGGGTAACGCTCTCGGCCTTCAATCGTCTGAGTTATATTCTCGCCACCTACCGCCACCATCAATTCCATTTGAACATCTTCGATTTTTAGTCCGTAACGGGCAATTTCATCTCGCCTTAGCCAAATGTCCAAAAAATAACCCTGAGCGGCTCTTTCCGCATAAACACTTTTGGTTCCTGGAACTTGAGAGAGAAGTTGTTCTATTTCAATTCCAATTTCTTCAAGCTTAACCAAATCATCACCGTAAATTTTTATTCCTATAGGGGTCCGAATTCCTGTTGTTAACATATCAATCCGGCCTTTAATGGGCATGGTCCAGGCGTTCACCACTCCAGGCAGACGAAGAGTCTCGTCAAGTCCTCCTTCCCCATAGACTAACTCTTCCCAAGAAAGACGATCGGGCCAGAAAATTCTTAAAGGGCCTTGCAAAAATTTAGGAATTTTCTTTGAATACCAACGCTCTTTATGGCGCCATTCATTTTGAGGTTTGAGCCAAATGGTTGTTTCTATCATCGAGAAAGGGGCTGGGTCAGTCGCTGTTTCGGCCCGACCAACCTTACCAAAAACTCGCTCCACTTCAGGAAATTGTCGCAACAGTCTATCTTGAATTTGAAGAAGCCGAGTGGCCTCAGTTACAGATAGGCCAGGTAAAGTAGTCGGCATATAAAGGATTGAACCCTCATTCAAGGGCGGCATAAATTCTGAGCCTAGCCTCCTGGCCACAGGAATTACACTCAAAATAAGAAGAAAAGCGATAAGGACAACTAAAACCGGCCTTCTAAGAACAAAGCGAACCGCCGGCTCGTAAAGACGAAAGAGAAAGCGACTGACCGGATTATGTTCTTCTGGATGAATCTTTCCCCTTACCAGGAACATAATCAAGGCTGGGGCGACGATGATAGCGACGAAAGCAGCAAACAGCATGGCCAAATTTTTGGTATAAGCCAAAGGTTTAAAGAGTCGACCTTCATAAGCTTCTAAAGCAAAAATGGGCAGAAAAGAAACCGCTATAACCAACAAACTAAAAAAAATTGGCCGCCCAACTTCTTTGGTCGCTTTAATAATGATCTCTTCTCGCTTTTGATGGCTTGATGGTATCCAGGTTTCTAACCGTTTATGGGTATTTTCAACTAAAACAATAGTCGCATCGACCATCGCTCCAATAGCAATGGCAATTCCCCCAAGGGACATGATGTTGGAAGTAATCTTCAAATAATACATGGGAATAAATGAAAGAAGAACGGCCAAAGGCAGAGTAAAAATCGGGACTAGGGCTGATCGCCAATGCCATAAGAAAATAAAAATTATGAGGGAAACAATGAGCATTTCTTCGATGAGCTTTGTCTTCAAAGTATTAATCGACCGAAGGATAAGGTCAGACCGGTCGTAGGTAGTGACGAGCTCAACCCCGGCGGGAAGTTGAATCGTGCCCAATCTCTCTTTAACTCTTTTGATTACTTCTAGGGCATTTTCGCCATAGCGCATAACCACTATTCCCCCGACCACTTCGCCCTGGCCGTCTAACTCAGCCACTCCTCGGCGAATATCTGGTCCAAGAACCACGCGGGCAATTTCTTTTATCCTTATTGGAACCCCTTTGGGATCATGTTTTAACCCGATTTGTTCAATATCTTCTTTAGATTTAATGTAACCCCTTCCAGAAACCATGTACTCTCGATCTGAAAATTCAATTAACCTTGCGCCAACATCATTGTTGGCCATGCGCAGAGCCATGACGACATCCTTGATACTAATTCCATAGGCTAGCAGAGCTTCTGGCTTAAGGATGACCTGATATTGGCGAACAAACCCACCTACAGTCGCTACTTCGGCCACTCCTTTAACTGATTGCAGGGTATAGCGAAGATGCCAGTCCTGAAATGATCTTAATTTCTCTAAGGAATGCTGGCCGGTTCGATCAATCAAAGCATATTGAAAAACCCAACCAAGGCCAGTGGCATCAGGCCCCAGCTCAACTTTTACTCCTGGGGGAAGCAAAGGCGTGACCTTGGTTAGATACTCGAGAACTCGTGATCGGGCCCAATAAACATCAGTTCCATCTTCAAAAATAATATAAATATAGGAAAAACCATAATCCGAAAAACCGCGAATATCTTTTACCTTAGGGGCGCCAAGAAGAGCCGTAACCAGGGGATAAGTTACTTGATCCTCGATGATGTCGGGGGGTCTATCCCATCGGGTTAAAATAATTACTTGGGTATCTGAAAGGTCAGGTATGGCGTCGAGAGGGACATTCTGGAGACACCAAAGAGAAATCATAATGGCCACAACCACCCCAATAAAAACAAAAAATCGATTATGAGCTGACCATTCAATGATTTTTTCAATCATGGTTTCTCGTTCCCTTAATAATCTCTTAATGAAGGTGTTTATGCCTTTCAGGCTTTTTTCCAGACAAATTTTGATGAAAATCTTGAAGAGCGGTTTTAAGCCGACTTTCAGAATCAATCAAAAATTGAGCTGAAGTGACAATTTGCTCGCCTTCGACCAAGCCGGTTAAAACCTCATAAAACTCATGGGCTTTTAATCCAAGCTTAATTTCCCGGGGTTCAAAATACCGGCCTTCGCGGACGACGAAAACAATTTTTCTTTGACCAGAATCAATCACGGCCTCCTCCGGAATTGATAACCTCTTACCAAGCTTTAAATGAATGTTGATCCGACCATATAATTCTGGTTTAAGCCTATATCCAGGATTAGGCAAATCGATTCTGACCTTGACTGTTCGGTTTTCTTTTTCAAGATAGGGATAAATAAAATTTATTCGGCCGCGAAAAGTCTCGCTCGGCCAAGAAGAAATTTCCACGGAGACATCCTGCCCCAGACAAATAAAAGGCAGATCCTGTTCATAGATATCCGCAATTAACCAGATTGGAGAAAGATCAACCAATAAAAGCAAATTTTCGCCGGCCATGATAAATTGACCTTCAACAACTTTCTTTTCAATAATGAAGCCACTAACTGGGGAAAAGATAGTAAGATGGCGAAATGGCTTAGCCTCTCTTTCAATTCCCTCAATTTGGGCTGGGCTTATATCCCAAAGAAGGAGACGACGCTTAGCCGCTTCCACCAGACTAGCCCAACTTTGGTTCTCTTGGCTTTCCTGTTGTCTCGGAGTCAAATCATTTTTAAAAGATTCTAAAGTCTTTTGAGCCCGAAGAGCCAAAAGATACTCTTCTTGAGCGGCCACAAGCTCTGGGCTGTAAATAGAAAAAAGAGGCTCGCCTCGTCTGACCATTTTTCCCGTATAGTTGACAAAAAGCTTTTCAATCCAGCCTGAAAACTTGGTCGTGACCGAAAATTGCCGAGTTTCATCATAAGTTAAGTGGCCATAGGCTGAAACAGTGTAGTGAAGTTCTCTGGTGGTTACTTGGCCAAACGTTACCCCGAGAAGTTGCTGTTTCTCTGGACTTATGTCTATGGCACCTGGAGATAGAGTCATTCTTTCTTCCCCCTTTCCTTTTTCCTCCTCTATCAGAACCAAATTCATCCCACAGATGGGACAGTGACCTGGCTTATCAGAAACATAATGGGGATGCATTGGACAATGGTAAAGTTTTCTCTCCTTGATCTTGGCTTTTGCCTCGGAAACAACAGATTTTTCTTGAGAATAAGAAGATAATGAGACTAAAGCTGGTGATCGATTCGATGATTCAAGGTGAAGCTGAAGACTATCCTTTCCCAAAAGAGAAGCGGCTGGGGACTCTGAGGCTCGAACTTCAGAAGAAGATGCGCAGTGACTTGAGTCGGGCCAACCAGCCGAGGCAAGCGAAGCTTTCTTTTGACAATTAGAAAATAATAAAACCAAAAGGGCGACCATGATTACCAAGCCCCAATCTAAATTCAGCTCGATAAATTTTTTTCTTCTCATTTTCATTTTTTCTCCTCGCTTAAAAGATTAAGCCCAGTTAATTCTTCGAGCCGCGCTACGGCCTGCCACAATTCGCTTAATTCGTGGTAATATTCCCTTTCATAAGAATAAAGATGGTCGATGTCTTCGAGAAGAGCCAGGAAATCAACTTTCCCAACCTGATAATTAGCCAGAGAAGATTCCAAGGTTAAGGCAGCTTGAGGCAAAAGATTTTGGCGGATAAGTTTGATTAATTGCTCAGCCCTTTTAGCTTGAAGATAATTTTCATTAACCATCGCCTGGATTTCCTTTTCCATGGAAGTGAAGGTCAGGCGGGCCTGATTTAACTCGGCTAGGGCAGCCTCAAGAAGATTCGCTTGTTTTCTTTTAAAAAAAAGAGGGACTTCGACGCTTACCATAATTTCATACATATCTTTAAAAGGACCTTTAAAATCCTTGCCAATCTGAATCATAAAATTGGGCCAGAACTCTCGGCGGCTGAGTTCAACTTTCTTTTCCTGTTCTTCAATTATTAATTGAGCTTCCTTGAGTTTAGGCGAATTTTTTTGAGCCAGAGCAAGCAATTCCGCCAGGGAAAGATTCAATTGGTCAATGGGAATTTTTTCAGCTTGCCCTAAGGATTGGTCAATTGGCCAAGTCAATAAGGAATTAATTTGACCTTCAATTGCCCTCAACCTTTCTTCCACTGGGTGAGTCATTTGCTCAAGTTCAGCTATGGCCAATCGAGCTTTAAAGACATCATTTTGAGTCCCTTCGCCAAGAGAATATCGACTGGTTGCAGCTGCTAAGGCCTTTACTAAAAAATGCTTTTTCTTAGATAGGACTTCAAGAGTTCTCTGATAATAAAAAAGTTGAGCATAAAATTCTTTAAGCTGACGATTCAAATTCCAAGCATAAGCCTCTTTAAGCTGTTCAGCCCGCTGAGCTTGAGTGGCGGCCATTTCGCCTTGTAACCGGAGTTTGCCAGGAAAAGGAATCATTTGAGAAAATGAAAATCCTACCCCGCTCATCATTTCTTTACCAACAGACAATTCCGTTGCGCCCATATTCTTCAAACTTAAATTTAAAATAGGATCCGGCAGGGTTGCCTGAGGAATGACGCGGCCTCGTTCAGCCTTTATTTGCTCCTGAAGGGCCAAAAGCCCTGGGTTCCTTTCTTTGGCCAAACGAAGAAGTTCGGATAAGCTAATTTTTCCATCTTGACTCATTCCTTCAAGCGACGTCCATAAAAGAAAAAGACTAAAAATAAATAAAGAAAATATTTTTTCCCTCAGTCTTAACTCATGGTTCATTTTGCCTTTCTCCTTTTTAATGATGATTAGGCGGGATGATTTAGGAAAATATTCAAGCTTTGCTCCTGACTTAACTTTTCAAATTCTCCGAGTAAACTTTCCCTTTTACGAAGCTCTCGATAAAAGAGCCTTCCTTATTTATTTTATTCCGCGATTTTTAGAAATGCAAGTATTTCTATAGATTTTATAGAATTAGTAATATTTGGCTTAGACTTTGACCCCTAGTTTTTAAAAAAAATTAAAAATTTAATAGCCTCGACAGTTTAAAGACTCTTTTTATTATTTCCAATCGAGAAGCCTTTTTTCGCCCTCCAGCTTTTTGATGGCCGTTACGTCTTGGACAACCTCAATAGTTCCAAGATAATTACCTTGATCATCTCTAACTGGAAAATAACGAATATAAATTATTCGGCCTCCAAAATTTAGCCAGAATTCAGCCAAATCACGTTTTCCCTCTTTGAAGGCTTTCAGAATTCTTTCTACCAAATAAACACTTTTTGGAGGATGGCAAAATTGGACTGGTCGGCCTATAACAGACTTAGACCGAGCGAAAATTTGATGATTTTTGGAAAAAAATTTAACTCGATCGTCTTGATCAATAAAGCTTACTTCCAAGGGTAGAGTCTTAAATATCTCGCTAATTTCTCGCGGGGAAAGAAAACCAATGTCCACTTCCCAATCTCCTTCTTTTTTTGGGGATTGCTGATCAGGTTCAAGCCTTTGACCCCTTAAGACTAGCTGAACTTCTTGGGGGAGTGAAAGAATTTGTTCGGCTGAAAGTGAAATTTCAACTTCATAAGGCTGGATTGGTCGAACTGAGGGCTGCCATTTATTCTCAGGCTTAAATTTGTAATAACCAAAAATTTCTTCTTGCTCCTTGATGGCGACCCATTCACCTTCCCTTAGAAGAGCATAAATGGTCGGATAGAAAATATTGTTTTCTCTAAAAACCATATCAATCAACCCAGTGGCCACATTAGCTACTCTTTTTTTGAGTCGGTCGACAAATTCGACCCAGCTGATCTCTTGTTCTTGGGTAAGAAGTCGAGCCAAGCCTTTTATGGCATATCTATTCTCATCATGCTTTGTCCACAAGACAGTGGGCACAGCTGTAAGCCCTCTTCTTTCAAGATAAGGAAAAATGAGCATTTCTTCTCGGGTATAATGGGTTTTTCCAATCTCTTTTAATTGATCAACTAAATCTCTTAGAGAAATCATCATCTCCTGCTTCTTCTCATCTTCCTCTAAAGAAGCTAAGGAATGGGCATAAAAGGAAAGCAATTCCGTATCCCGAATAATTAAATCATTTTCCCTATATAAAGTATGAAGAGGATGACCCGGAGGAATTTGATTGAGATCAAGTCCCCCGCTGATGGCGCTGCGGAAAAGCTCGACATGAAGATCGCACATTTTAGCTATTTCTTTCGTCGATATCCCTTCTTTGACCAACTCCTGTTCAATTAAAGGGATTTCGAGAGGCGAGAGATTACTTAAAACTTCTTTAAATTGATCCTTTAGCTCATCGACCTTTTTGCCTGCGTGAATTTGTTTTAAAAGTTCCTTCAATCTTTCCTTTTTAGTCTCTCTATTTTTTAAGAGCTCAGACATAATGCCTCCTTTTATTTTGCCTTTAGTTTTTTTAACTCTTTTAATAATTCTTCAAATTTTTCATCGGACAGTCCTTCTAGCTTTTTCGCCCCACCAAGAGAAATAGTCTTAGCTAAGGTTTTTCGGAGAAGAGGATTTT
>JAOAFQ010000198.1 GCA_026416195.1 Candidatus Aminicenantota bacterium
CTCCATGCTGGGGCATATGGTTATTCTATGGCCTCAAAGTTTAATCTTCGAGATATTCCGCCTCAGATAGTCCTTTAGATTACGTTGGACTTGTCTCCCTAAACAATCAGGTTAAGCTATCTTTACTAAATTGGGAATCAGCAACTAGTTGGAAATTGGTCGATAAAAACAAATTTATCAAAAGGCAAGCGTTCTGGCCGCTCCTTTTCCCAGGCAATTTGCTTTTCAGAAAGGAAAGGACTTATCGTCTCCGCTTTTCGACCAACAATAATCAACGTGTGAAGATGATAATCTTCAGGAATACCGAGAATTGCCCTGACTTTTTTTGGACTGAAGCCAGCAATTGGGTGGGCCACCAAGCCAAGTTCAGTCGCCCGAAGAATTAAAAAAGCTGCTGCTAAACCACAATCAAAATGGTGATACTCTCTATCGCCAATTAGACAATCATCTTCTCGACGACTCATAACGACGATAATTAAAGAGGCTTGGTAAACCCATTCGTTGCCACTCGAAAGAGCTGGTTTCATTTTCTCTAGTTTCTCAGGGGCGCGGACAAAAATCAATCGCCAGGGCTGATTATTGAAACAAGAAGGGGCTAATTGAGCTGCTTGAGCCATCTCTTTAATTAATTCATCAGTAATTTCAATTTGATCAAGGGAACGATAAGCTCGCCTTTTATTAATAGCTTCAATTACATCCATTCTTTCCTCCAAAATTCAAAATTCGGTTCCATCTTACTTATTTCCCTTTTTTCTTTAAGAAAATGAAGATAAGGTTTGAGCTGGCTATTAGGATTATGATGGCCGTCATAATAAAGATTAATAACCGGAATTTTTAATTTATCTTCAAGCCATTGAACCAAGGGAACAGTCACTACCCCAGGACAACAATAAATTGGATTGACATGGAGGAAAGCCTCTGGTCTAATTTCTTTCAAGTAATGATTAATTTTAGCCAAATTAAGAACGGTTTCGCCATCTAATTCGGCAGGCAGACCCTTTTCTCTTATTCTTTTCAATGAAGAAAAATCGAGAGGTTTTGATCGCCACCCAATTACCTCTTCAATCATCTTTCGCCATCGATAATCCTGGAGTCGTAAAAATAATTGGAGAAGACTTGTCCGGATAATCTCTTGCCAAACTAGATTTTTCCAAGCTCGTTCGAGCCTATTAAGATGGCTAAAATGGGTAATATCTACGAGACTTGCAGGAATAACCTCACCGCCGGCAGCTTCAACTTCTTTTTCCACTTGATAGTTAAATTCTGGATTAGCAATTACATACAAATCACCAATAATAGCTATTTTAGGTCTTGATTTCTCCTTCTCTGCTGGAATCGAGGCAAAATCTTTAATGATTTTATCGAATGCTTGCCTCAAATTCAGACGATCTCTGATAGCCCGAGAAAGCTTAGCTAGAGCTTCTTGCCAACATTGCTCCGTTTCTCCTTTGTTTTTTTCATAGGGCCTTATTCGAGCCACCAGTCGCCGCAAATTATCAGCTAAACAATAAGCTTGAAAAAGCATTAATGATACTTCAACTGGCTCCCTTTGGTTGACAAGGGCAGTAGTAAAAATCTCAACTTCGCCAAGGCCAATCCTTTCCAAGATAAGTTTAATTAAAACTGGGATCTGAGGAAAATTACAACTATAAAGAGAAGTGGGTAAGGCCAAAGCAGCCCTCGAAGGGGGAATTTTTTCCTTGTCGATTGTTTCAATTAAACTACCAATAAGCGCCGCAGTAGGTAAACATTCACCT
>JAOAFQ010000090.1 GCA_026416195.1 Candidatus Aminicenantota bacterium
AGACAGGCGAGAGACCTTTTGGCCGCTGGGAAAAAGCTGTAGAGTCGGGGAGAAGCAGATTGAAACCTTTGTTAGAAACCGACCTGGATGTAGTCTTTTCTTTACATTATCCTCGAAAGATTAAGAAGGATGGTAGCTTTAGTTTTCAGGGAAGTTTATACAAGCTTAAATATCCAGTCGGAGATAGCATTGGAGTGGCGTTTATCCCGGATAAGAAACTGATGGTCTTGAAAAATGGTCAAAAAGTCGCTGAGTTTCTGGTTTAGTTTTCCCCCACTGTCTGCTTTTGATTTTTACGGAACATGAAAGAGTCATACATCTTGACATTTCTTTTGCTTCCACTAATAATAAATTTGCCTTAGTCAGCAAGGCAAAAACTGATTTCATACTAAAATAATAAGATATTGGGTTTAAAATTTAGGTGATTCAAAATTATTTAATTACTGTTATTAAAAAACATTAAGAAAGGAGGGAAAAAGGAAATGACTTTTAATTGTAAAATATGTTGTTTAATGTTATTGGTTGTTGTTTTATTTGGATGCGCGACAATTGTAAGTAAGTCTGAATATGCTGTCACTATTAGCAGCAAACCAGATGGGGCTGACATAACTGTCCTAAACAGAGCCAAAGAAACAGTTTTTCAAGGCAAAACTCCTACAACCGTAGTTTTAAAGGCTGGCGCCGGCTTTTTTAAAGGTGAAATTTATACTGTTATTTTCAAAAAAGAAGGATACAGATCTCATTCAGCACAAATTGAAAGAGGTGTTGATGGATGGTACTTTGCCGGTAACTTAATATTCGGAGGACTCATTGGTTGGCTAATTGTTGACCCTGCCACTGGTGCTATGTGGACTCTAAAAAACCTTCACGTAGATTTAATTCCAGAATCATCTTCTCATATTAAAGAAGGATTATATATCGTTACCATTGATGATGTTCCTAATCATCTGCGTTCAGAAATGGTCAGAATAAAATCATGACATTATCACTTTTGTATATCACTGCTGTCCAGGATAATCCATAATTACGAGAAATTTGCAAGCTTTATAGTAAACCGTAAGGTGGAAAAGAGCCTTCATAAAGCTTGTCGAGAGTCTTCAAGAGCGAAGCCGAAAGCGATGAGGCCTGATAAGTATTGGGGCATGGACATGACGAAATTCCTCATAGGGCCCCTTGGCTGGTGTTATTTGATTATCCTTTTGGACTGGTTTACTAAGGAGATTATGGGTTGGCCCCTCTCTTTAAGAGCCAGAGAGGCGCAATGGAAGGAAGCCTTGAAGCGAGCTCTCAACAAACATTTTCCCAGGGGAGTAAGAGGGACCGGGGTCTGAATTTTGTTTCCGACAACAGGTCTCAGCCACCTTCTTTCTCCTTTATGACAGACATGGCCCTTTTAGGGATAAACCAGGTCTTCTTTTCTTACGATAATCCCAAGGGGAATGCTGAAACGGAGTGGGTGATGCGGACGATAAAGAAAGAGCTCCTCTGGCTTAATGAATTTAGTTGCTTGGAAGAAGTTGGCGAGGCGATTGAAACTTAGCTTAATAACGATTATAACTGGCTTTATGTTCCTTAAGCTTTCAGCTATCGAAGTTCCTGTGAATATGGTCAATATTGGGAGCAAAGCCAGGTTCAGGTGGCTATTTTGGGGGGAGGCTGAGATATGGATCGAGCCGAGAACTTCGCTCTTATGAGAAATGGTGAAGAAATTTTTTAGCCATGAGCTCTAACTCTCAAATCAGGAAAAGTGCCTTGAATTTCGGACTTCAGTATATACGGTTTAAACACATGGCCTATTTTCTCACCATTGTTTATCTTGTTGGTCTTAGATTTATAAGATTTTATTTTAATTAACTTTACCTAAAATGAAAGAAAACAATAAGAATTTGTGAAGTCTTAATAAGAGGGAGAGATATGGTAGCCGAGAAAATCTGTCCAAAATGTAAACGAGCTAATCTCGAAAACGCTATATTCTGTTCTTTTTGCGGGACAATACTAGAACCCATTGGGCATAGATTAAATGAATTCCCAGTATGGGCAGTAGTGGTGTTTCACTTCTTAACCCTTGGCCTTTTTGGTCCTATTTGGATCAATCTTTTTCATGGTAAAATGCCACCTCTGCGTCACGATGACCCAACTGGAATGAAAGCAGTCGGGTTTTTATTTATCCCTATTTTCAACTTCTATTGGATATTCTTCACACATCTTCGACTTTGTGACCGACTTAACGAACTGCGGCGCAAATATTCATTGTCAGGAAATGTGCCAAAAGGACTTACGCTCCTAACATGTATTTTTTTGTGTATTCCTTATGTTAATTTTGTAGGGTTTTTTATCCTGTATCCAATCTACGCTGCAATCGTACAAAGTAAAGTCAATGAATTGGTGAGACGGACTCTGAAGGTTGAAACTGTATGACTTAATTGGGAAATCAAATACATCTTCAGCAGATGAGGGTTTCTTCAGTGGCACATCGAAGCACATGGATTAAAGATAATATTTCAAACTCTAAAGCATTAGGAAAAATATTTTGCATTAAGGGAGATAAAAG
>JAOAFQ010000106.1 GCA_026416195.1 Candidatus Aminicenantota bacterium
CTTTTTAGGCAGGGAGAATTTGGTCAAGCTGATTTCAAAAAGGAAGGTCATAATGGGGCTTGCTATTTAAAAAAAACGAGCCGAAAAAAATATTTTCTTCTCTATGAATCTTGGGCTCAAAAGCAACGGCCTCTTTGGCAAGAAGAGGTAAAGAATTTAGCTCGGAGAATAGCCGATGGGACGGACGCTTTATTTGAGTGAAACTGAACGATTTAAAGCTTTAGCCGATGGACCTTCGATCTGGATTGATTGGGCCAATAAAGCTAGCCAAAGAATTCCTCTTCGACTTATAAGTAGGTGCATTATTATTGGTAATATCTCCATAGATACAGAATTGATTTCACTTTTAGCTAATCATAACATTCCCATTATATTCACCAATTCCTCTGGATACGAATTAGCCATTACCCTGCCTTATAATCATCGTCTGCCGAAACATTGGAAAGAGCAAAAAGTTTTTCTTGAATCAAAAAAGAATAGGGAAAGATATCTATGTTGGGTCAAACTAAAAAGAATGACGCTTCAACTTAAAGTTTTAAAGAAATTAATGCCAAGAAAATCTGGACAATTAAGTTTTGACATTGGTGAAGGTGATTATCAAATATACTTAAAACCTTTTAAGCCAAAAAATGAGGAGCTATGGCGAGTGGTCAAAAATTTCATTAATAATCTAATGCGAGGAATAATTATTGAAAAGATAAATCAAGTTGGCCTCAATTTAAATCAAGGAATAATGCATCGATATCATAACTTTGGATTGGTTCTTGATATAGGCTATATTTTGGAGCCAGTCATTGATGAACAGAGTCTTCAATTTTTTAAGCAAAAAAGTTTCTTGCCTCTGTTAGAGAAAAAAGGAAACAATTGGTCTTTGACCAAAGAGGGTTTAAAAAGTATTATCCATCGTTTTGAAAATAAGAAGGAAGAAGTGGAAAGTAGTCTGGATAATATTTTGGATGAATTCTTTGACTTAATGAGAGAATTAGGATCATGAAAATTTATTATCTTATTTGCTATGATATCAAAGATGACTTTCGCTTGCATAAAATTTTCCGATACATGAAAGGTAAAGGCGTTCATTTGCAATATTCGGTTTTTCATTGTTATTTAAATCGACAAGAATTATTAACAATTATAAGGGAGATAAAATCTATAATTAATGAAAAAGAAGATGATGTCCGAATTTATCCTCTCATAACTAATTTTGAAACTATTGTTCTTGGCCAAGGAGCTCGAATTCCTGAAGGCCTTGATTTCTTTTTTGATTAAAAATTCCATTTTGCATTTTTTTCTTAATCTTGTTAAAAGCATAGATAGAAAAATTTTGAAGAAGGCAAAATTAAAAGGAGGAAGGAATGCAGGAAAAAAGTCGTAAATTGTTTTTTAGAAATATTTTTAATCTTCTCCTAGTTTTTCTTTTTAGCCTTAATTTGTCTTTCCCTCTAAGTGGTCAAGCACTGGCAAATAAGCCTCAGGTGACAAGAATAAAAATTGATGTGGAGCGGCGGGTAGGCGAGATCGATCCAAAGATTTATGGTAATTTCATCGAACATCTCGGCCGTTGTGTCTATGGTGGGATTTATGATCCGAGTTCTCCCTTAGCTGATGAAAGGGGCTTTCGTCGTGATGTCATCGAAGCTGTAAAAAAGCTTAAGGTGACCATCCTTCGTTGGCCAGGAGGCAATTTCGTTTCCGGCTATCACTGGCGTGATGGAGTTGGCCCTCGCGAACTTAGGCCTAAACGTTTGGAGCTTGCCTGGAAAACCATCGAAACTAATCAAATTGGGACTAACGAATTCATCGAATTTTGCCGCCTGGTTGGCGCCGAACCTTATATCTGTGTTAATCTGGGCACTGGAACTTGGGATGAAGCGAAGGAATGGGTGGAATATTGTAACCTAGAAAAAGGAACGACTTTAGCTGAATTAAGGGCCAGCCATGGTTATCCCCAGCCTCACAAAGTTAAATATTGGGCTCTTGGTAATGAAATGGATGGTAGCTGGCAAATGGGTCATCGTAACGCTGAAGATTATGGCAAATTTGCTCTTGAAGCGGCCAAGCTGATGAAATGGACTGATCCTTCGATCAAACTTGTTGCCTGTGGTTCAAGCACTTTTGGTCGAGGCTGGACTGATTGGAACCGAACAGTTCTCAGTTACTTGCGAGACTATGCTGATTATATTGCTATTCATACTTATCTTAATAATCGCCGCAATGATTTTCCTTCTTTTATGGCCGCGACTTTGGATGTTGAGGATAGGATAAAAATTATCGAAGGGTTGATTCTGGAAGCCATGAGCCAGACCCGTCGCCGTGAGCCCATTTATATTGCTTATGATGAATACAATGTTTGGTATCGGGCTTTTGAAGATAAGGGATTGGAAGAAACATATAATTTAGAAGATGCCCTAGTGATTGCTACTTTCCTCAATGTTTTTGTTCGCAATGCCCACATTGTTAAAATAGCCAATATGGCTCAGTTGGTTAATGTTATTGCCCCTATTAGAACAACTAAAGACGGGCTTTGGCTTCAAACGATTTATTATCCCCTTTTCCTTTTTGCCAATTATTGCCATGGACATTCCCTACAGGTTTTTGTTGATGGCCCGACTTATAAGACTGAAACCAGATCAGCTATTCCTTACCTTGATGTTTCAGCCGCTTTTAACCCCAAAGAAAATGAAATCATCATCAATGTTGTCAACCGCCATGAAAAACAAGCCATGCCGGCTGAGATTATTAGTCAGTGGGGTACCTTTGAAGGTAAGGCCAAAGTAGATGAGGTTAATGGACCAGATATTAAAGCTGAAAATGGCCCTGACGGCGAAAAAGTTAAAATCAAATCAAGTGAAATTCAAGTTAAGGGTGATCGAATAACCTATCAATTTCCCGCTCATTCCTATACCATGATCCGGGTTAAACTCCGCTCCCTCTAAAACCAGTTCCGCCTTACATATTAACTTAAAACCGGTACCGCCTTACATATTAACTTGATTTTTCGATGAAATATACATAAAACCAGTACCGCCTTACATATTAACTTGATTTTTCGATGAAATGAGACCTTTTATTTCAGATTCCCAAAAAATAATTATTTATTTAGGTTGGCCATTAGGTTCCTAACCATATCCTCGACCATTCGAGGTAGGTCGTAATCAGGCTGCCAGCCCCATTCTTCCCGAGCGGCCGAATCATCAATTGAACGTGGCCAGGTTTCGGCAATAGCTTGTCGCTCGTCCGGTTGATAAATTATCTCAAATTCAGGAATATATTTTTTAATTTCAGTGGCCAACTCAGCCGGCGAAAAGCTCATGGCCGCCACATTAAAGTTGGTATGATGCTTTAACCTCGAGGCCTCAGTTTCCATCAACTGAATTGCTGCTTTAAGACAATCAGGCATATACATCATGGGAAGAACAGTATCTTCTCGAAGAAAGCAGGTATATTTTTTATTTTTTATAGCTTCATGGAATATGGCCACAGCATAATCAGTTGTGCCCCCGCCAGGGGGCGTTTTGTAACTGATAATTCCGGGATAGCGGCAGCCTCGGACATCAAGGCCAAAGCGGCGGACATAATATTCGCCTAGAAGTTCGCCCGCCACTTTGGTTATTCCATACATTGTTTTGGGAAGAAGAATTGTCTCCTGAGGCGTCATTACCTTAGGCGTTTCTGGACCAAAAACGGCGATTGAGCTAGGAATGAAAACTTGCTTTATACCTAGCTCGCGCGCCAGTTCAAGAATATTATATGTGCCAATCATATTTACTTGCCAGGCTAAAGAAGGATTCTGTTCGCCTTTAGCTGAAAGAATAGCTGCCAAATGATAAATTATATCGACCTGATATTTTTTTATTATATGACCAATACTTTTCCTATTGGTTACATCAAGCCATTCAAATGGACCAGTTTCTTTCAGTTCAGGTGGTGGCTCTTTTATATCAGTAGCGATAACATTCTCCTTAGCATACGTTTTCCTTAGCTCAGGGACGAGTTCTGAGCCAATCTGGCCACAGGCACCTGTAACCAAAACTTTAGGGGTTGAAAGAGCCATTGCATTTCTCCCTAAAAATGAACTTAAAAGTAAATTTATTTTATAACACAGCCCCGAAGCATTTATCAATTCAGGAAAAAGTGGAGGTTAAAAAAATTACCCTTACTCTAGTCGAGAAAAAGTTAATTCAAGCCGATTTTTATAATTAGGATGGTTCATAGGCAAAAGCGATTATTTGGGTTAAAATGCTAAAAGAATGAAAGGAGAGGCGATGAAAAGTCTCAAATCCAAGCCAGCTCTAGGTTTAATTGTTATTGCGGTCATTATGGTGTTTATGGCTTTCTTAACAGATATTTATTGGTTTGCCTCCTGGATAGGCCGACCTTTTCCTCGTTCCGTCCCCCTTGAAGAAAAAGTAGCTCAGGCTTTTGCTTTGCCCGATGTCATTGGCTCGCTCTTAATGTATGCCAGTGCTTATGGTCTTTTACGTCGTCGAGTGTGGGCTATCTATTCGACTCTTATCAGTTTAGGGATGAGTTTTGGTAGCAATCTTTTTTTCCTAAGTTTAACTGGTTTCACTTTTTTAAACATTCTTGGACCAAGCTTGCTTTTTATTCTTTTTACCTTTTTTTATCTCTGGATTAGGCGAACTTTATTCTTTTCAGGTGAGAAGGAAGAAAACGAGATTAGCCATCTATAACCAATCGTTGAGCCTTTGGAATTTAGAAATAGCTCATAAAGGAGGCGCTCTTTTTATCTTTATTTTTTTAGGGGTTACACCTATAATCTTTTATCCCTTAAAAAATTGACCAATAGATGAGATATTAAGAGGAGGTTTAAGATGGCTTTTCTGCTTGATGGCCACAATTTAACTATCGAGAAAGTTGTCGACATTGCTCGGCGAATGGAAAAAGTTGAGATTCATCCCGAGGCAATGGCCCGGATCAAACGCTGCCGTCAGCTTCTTGAAGATAAAATTCAGAAGCGAGAAATAATGTATGGTGTGAATACAGGAATTGGCGAGTTGTCCGAGGTGGTTCTTACCCAGGAACAGGTTGAACGTTTTCAAAAATACATCATTTATAGCCATGCGGCAGGTTATGGCCAGCCTTTGCCCGAAGAAGTGGTCCGAGCAGCTATGGTCAGCCGTCTTGCTTGTCATTGTCATGGCCACTCGGGCCTTCGGCCCGAGATTGTGGAAACCATGAAAGAAATGCTAAATCGTAGAGTAACTCCTGTCGTTTGTGAAAAAGGCTCGGTTGGAGCTTGTGGCGATCTTTCACCTATGAGTCAAATTGCTTTAGTTATTATGGGCGAGGGAGAAGCTTTTTATCAAGGCGAAAGGCTTCCTGGAAAGGAAGCTATGCGCCGTGCTGGGATCAAGCCGCAAGTTCTGCAAGCGAGAGATGGGCTGGCTATTATCAATGGGTCTAATGTGATCACCGGCCTTGGGGCTCTTGAGGTTTATGATGCTTATCAATGGATTAAAAATTCAGAAATTGCGGCGGCTATGACCCTTGAAGTTCTTAACGCTAACATGAAGGCCTATGATGAGCGCTTGCATCGAGTCCGAGGTTATCAGGGAGCGATAGAATGCGCCGCCAATATAAGAAAAATTACAGCTGGCTCAGAACTTTTAGCTCAGCCAGGCAAAAAGGTTCAAGATGCTTATAGTTTGAGGAGTACGCCACAAGTAGTTGGTGCAGCTCGCGATGCTCTTCGTTGGGTTCGTCAGATGATTGAAATTGAGCTTAATGGTTGCGCTGATAATCCAGTTTTCTTCCCTGAAGAAGAGCTGGTTTTAACTGGGGCCAATTTCCAAGGAACTCCTCAAGCCTTTGCCTTGGAGCTCCTGGGTATTGCCATTACTACCGTTTCAGTTCTTTCAGAGCGAAGAATCAACCGGTTGATGAATCCTCATTTAAATCGAGGTCTGCCGGCCTTTTTAACTAAAGGGGCGGGTATGTTTTCAGGTTTAATGCTCACCCAATATACAGCTGGGGCTTTAGTTTGCGAAAACCGAGTTATTTCCCATCCGGCTGCTACTGGTTCAATTCCGGCAGCGGCTGATCAAGAAGATTTTGTGAGTATGGGCATGACGACTGCTCTTAAGACGAAGCAGATCATTGATAATAGTCAGGCCGTAATTGCCATTGAAATGATGGCTGCTGCTCAGGCTCTTGACTTCCGGAGACCCCTTAAAGCTAGCCCAGCAGTTGAAGCTGCCTATAAGGTCATTAGAAAATATGTGCCCTTTCTCGATGAAGATAGGCCCCTTTTTGAAGATATTAATAAAATGAAAGAAGTAGTGGCCTCAGGCGAAATTTTAGAGGCAGTTGAAAAAACTGTAGGTGAGCTCGTTTAAAAAGCCTAAGCTACAAGAAAAAAGAGATCAACCCAAGTAAAACAAGGCAAGAGGACTGAATAAGGCGATTGGTTAAAAAGAAAGAATGAAAAGAAGGAATGAATGGCTGAATTAAAGCAAAGAGTGGCCCTTGTAACTGGGGCAAGCCGAGGTTTAGGTCGAGCCATAGCTATCAAATTAGCCCGAAAAGCAGGGCGAGTTGGGGTTCATTATTACCGGGAAAGAAAGGCTGCTCTTGGAACAATTAAGGAGATAAAGAAACTCGGCGCTGATGGCTATATATTTCAGGCTGATTTATCCTCATTGGCTAAAGCCATCAAACTCATTCAAAAAGTAGAGAAAAAATGGGGTAGAATTGATATTCTAGTTAATAATTTTGGTCCTTTTTTTCAGCAAAGCTGGGAAGAAACATCACCTCAAGATTGGTTATCGATCTATAAAAATAATGTAATTATCCCCTTAGAACTGATGAAAGCGGTAGTGCCTGGTATGAAAGCTAGGAAATGGGGTCGAATTATCAACCTTGGCTTTCATCGGGTTGGGCAAATGGTTGCTTTTCCCCGAGTTTTACCCTATGCTTCCGCTAAAACTGCTCTTTTGCTGATAACCAGGACTGCGGCCTCAACTTTATTTGAATATGGAATTACCGTCAATATGGTTTCACCTGGGCTGATAGAGGGTGGTGAAATGCCAGAAATAGTTGACCAAAACTTAATCCGACATCATTTGGGCCGAGCCGAGGATGTGGCCACAGCGGTAGCTTTCTTGGCTTCAGATGAGGCTCAAGTTATTAATGGAGTTAATTTAGTTGTGGCTGGCACTTGGAAAATATGAAATTCAATCCTTCCTTTTTGGTTGTGCCTTCAGATTACTAAGTTCCACCTAACTGTTTTATTTCTAGCCAACGGAAAAACTCAAAGTTGAAGCCATTGGAAAAGCCCAATAAGTTTAATAAAATAGCAATAATCGAATGGGCTTGATTCAAGATGATCCAGAAGAAAGAGAGTGAGTCTTAAATAAAATTTAAGAGTCGAGAGAAAGGTGGTAAAGGAAATGAGAGGGAAGAAAAAAGGAGTCTGTTCCTATTTTTGGATGGGAGTTATTATTTTGGGATTAATTTATAGTGGCTGTGAAACCCAATCATCTTTGGCTAAAAAGAGAATAAAAGATATTGAAAATGGTTTATTAAGAGCAGTTTATTTTAAAGGGCAAAAACCTGAGAAGCTCCGCCTAGAAGAACGAATGGTTTTTTACCGCGTTCCAGGTTTATGCTTAGCGGCAATTGACAACGATTCTTTATCATGGGTGAAAGGTTATGGCTATCGGGATAGCAAAGAAAACGGGCCTGTAACTTCGGAAACCATTTTTCAGGCTGGTGCTTTCAGCCAGCCAATAGTGGCTGCTTTGGCCCTAATATTGGTCGAAGAAGGGAAACTCAGTCTAGATCGCGACGTAAATGAATATCTTAAAAGCTGGAAGGTTCTAAGAACAGAACTTTCAGGCGGAAGGCCGATAACCTTGAGAGATCTGTTAGTTCATCGTGCTGGTTTTAGCAGCTGGGTTTTTCCTGGCTATTCTAAAGAAGAGGCGCTACCGACTTTGCTTCAGATTTTAAGAGGCGAAAAACCAGCGATTAATACCCCTATTATTCCTCTTGACAAACCAGGGACGATCATTCGGACATCCGAATCAGGCTATCTTGTTTTACAACATTTAATTGAAGAAACAAGCGGCCGGTCATTAGCTGAGCTAGCTAAGGAAAGAATTTTTACGCCTGTCGGCATGAAGAATTCCTTTTTTGCGGCAGAAGTGCCTTCAGAAATCATGGCTAAGGTGGCCTCTGGACATCAACGGAATGGCTCCCATTATCCTGAAAAATGGCGGCGCTATCCTGAACTTGGGGCTAAAGGATTATGGACAACAGCCAGTGACATGGCGCTTTTTATTGCTGAGCTTATGGCCTCAGCTCGAGGGACCAGCGGAAAATTTATTTCGCCCGTTGCTGCTCGAGCTATGCTGACAATTCAGGCTGGTTCGAGAGGTTTTGGCTTTATTATTGAAGGCAGTGGAGATGATGTTTATTTTCATCTTGAAGGTCGAACAGCCGGTTTTGCTTGTGCTCTGGTAGCTTTTCCAGCGAAAAAACAAGGCTTGGTCGCTATGACGAATAGCGATAATGGTCAGATTCTGATTGAAGAAATTTTCCGAGCGGCCGCCGCGGTCTACAATTGGCCGCATTTTAAGCCTATTGAGCGACCCCTTTATCGCCTTGAGCCTTCGGTTTATCAGCAGTATGTAGGCCGATATGAAATCTCACCTGATTATATCCTTGAGGTTAAATCTGAGGATTATTATTTGATAATTCAGCCAACTGGGCAGGCGCCAACCAAATTTTATGTAGAGAGCGAAACTGTCTTTTTCTCGGTTGATCCCTTTATTCGCATTCAATTTCGTCGCGACGAACGAGGCAATGTGACCCATCTTGTTCTCTGGCAACAGGATTTTGAGCAAATTGCCCGCAAGATATCTTAGTTGAGATTTTAATTAAAGGGCTTGGAGATGGTTGGCCAACAAAGAATTATCTTTTAAAGCAAAAAGGAGGCGAGATGAGACGAGGACATTTTTATTTTTGTTTTATAAAATTAATTTATATTCCTTTATTAGTTTTTCTTTTGGGATTGAATCTGGATGGGCATCCGGTTTGGGGTGAAAGGATTGAGTTGCGTCAACCTGACGGGACTATTGTGGTGGGCTTTATTTATGGCGATGAATATCATCGCCGGGTAGAAGATGCAGCTGGCTATACACTCATCAAAAATGAGCGAACAGGCTGGATTGAATATGCTCTTCTTGAAGGTAACCGTCTGGTTCCGTCAGGTTTAATTGCTGGTCGAGTCTCAGAATCAGTTCTCCGAAAAAGAGGGATTAGAAAACACCTTTCCGATCGTTTTTGGGTTATTCAACAACTTCGGCAGCTTCAACCTGAAATTTTTCATGAAACCATTGCTCCCGAAAGAGCTGCCCCAGCTGGTTTGGCGCCCACAGCTCTTTCTGGAACAAGGAAATTTTTTATTATCGCGGTTGAATTTCAAAGTGAATCTTCACCCCCTACTGGCTGGTCAAAGGGTTTTTACAATCCAGTAGATTTTGCCAGCCGTGTTTTTGCAGAAGAAGAAGGAACAGTTAGTTTAACTAATTATTTCCGGGCTAATTCTAACGGTCGCTTCTGGCCAGTTGGTTCAGCTTATCCCCGCTGGGTAACTTTGCCTTATACCGCCTCCTATTATAAATCAATTAATAGCTGGACTCGCATTGTTGAGCATGCTCTTGATCAAATCAAAGCGATGGATCCTGGTTTCGATTTCAATGCCGTAGCTAATAGTGGTGATCTAGAAATAGCCCTTATCTGGGCTGGAACAAGAGAAACTTGGGGGTCTTTCTTTTGGCCTCACATGAGTAGCATGAATTTAAGCAAATACGGCGTCAGAGTAAGAGCTAGAATAGCCGTAAATGAGCGGAATTCCAATGGTACTGAAAATAAGGATGTAGGTGTTTTTTGTCATGAATATGGACATGTCACTGGAGCGCCTGATATTTATGATTATAGTTCTTTTCATCATCGACCTCTAGGCATGTACTGTATTATGGGTTATTCTGATCCTCGAATAAGCTTTTGTGGCTATCTTAAATGGAAGGTTTATGGTTGGGTTGAAGCGATAGAGATAACCTCCAGCGGTTCTTTTACTATCAGCGCTTTGGCCCTTGATTTGCCCGCCTTTCCCCGCCTTTATCGTATTCCTATAGATGATTTTACTTTTGGCACTACCTCCTGCTTTGAATATATTTTAATTGAAAACCGAATAAATGGTTCTCATCCTATTTTTGAAAATATGCCTGGCCGAAGAAATGGACTTTTGATTACCCATGTCAATGAACGCTACCCTCCAGCTGCCTGTCTTCCCAGTTACCCCTTTTACGGCGTTGAGGCTATTTCTCCAGAACTTGATCCGACCATCACCTCCCTTTGGCCTCTTAATCAACTTTGGGGAAAACATGCTTGGGCGGCTGATTTTGGTCATACTCGGCTTGATAATTTTTATCCTGACGCCAGGCCCGCCGGCGCTTATTTACAACTTTCTTATGGTGATGACACTGAAAATATCATTTTTCGAAACACCCAAGGACATAAAAAATCAAGATATATCGCGATTTACGATATTGGTTTTGCCGGTCTGGAAATGAGTTTTAAAACGAAAGTCCTGGCTCGGCCTCTCGATTTTTTAGCCGAAAAAGTTGAGAATCGCTCTCTTCTTCAAAGAGAATTTGTCAATATCTTAAAATGGAAAATTAATCCCGCTAATACTGGTTTGACTGTAAGCAAATACCGAATATATCTTATTGAGGGAACGGCCGAAAATCTTTTGGCTGAAGTTGGCCCTGATCGCTTCGAGTTCTGGCATCGCCAGTGCATTCAAGGCCGCCTTTATAATTACCTTATCGTGGCGGTTAGTCCCGAGGGCAGCGAAAGCCAGCCAGCTTTCTTTTCTTTAAAATAAAAAGATCAACAAGCCTCTTTAATACCATTTTGGGCTAAATTTAAGGTAATCAGACCGAAATTTAGAGGAAACCTGTAGCCTCTTTAGATGAGAAGGATTCGAGCATCAACAACCAAAGCTCCCTTTCCCTGGCTCATGACGATAAGAGGATTTATATCAAGTTCTTCAATTTCAGGAAAATCGATGGCTAACTGAGAGAGCCTTTTCAAACATTCCTCGATTTTTTCTACATCAGACCTCTCTTCACCTCGAAAGCCATCAAGAATTCGATAACCCCGAATTTCTCTAATCATTCGAGCAGCTGTTAGCTCGCGAAGGGGAGCAATGCGGAAGGAAACGTCTTTTATGGCTTCAACATAAACCCCACCTAAACCAAACATAATTACTGGGCCAAAAAGAGGGTCACGTTTTAGACCGAGGATGGTTTCCTTTCCACCTTTGATCATTTTTTGAACCAAAATCCCCCATATCTCAGCTTGAGGAATTTTTTGCTTGATAATTTCTATCATTTCTCGATAAGCCCGTTGAGCTTGCTCTCGATTCTCAATATTTAGTTGAACTCCACCGACATCGATTTTATGGAGAATTTGGGGGGAAACGACTTTTAAAACCACAGGAAAGCCAATCCTTTCAGCTTGCTCGAGGCATTCCTCCTCTGTTTTCACCAAAGCAAACGGGGCCAGAGGGAAGCCATAAGCTTGAAGGAGAGAGTAAGATTCTGGTTCTGGCAAAAATTTTCGGCCCTCCTCTCGAGCTTTTTTCAAAATATAGCTGACTTTTTTCTTATCGACATCTTCAAATTTTTTGATTCCAGTTAAGGGTCGCCTAACCCACCAGCCATACTGGGTTAATCTGGCCATAACTTTAGCCGCAATTTCGGGAAAAACATAATGAGGAATTCCGGCCTCTTCTAAAAGCCGAGCCGCCTTTTCAACATCTTCAGTGCCCATAAAGCAGACAGTAACGGGCTTACCGTAGCGAGGAACCGTATCCCGAATTGTTCGGGCGATAGCTTCTAAGTCAGTAAAAACAGTAGGGGTACAAATAATAACGGCCCCATCAACCGCGTCATCTTCGAGGACAATTCGGATAGCTGATTCATAACGATCTTCTTTAGCATCTCCAATCACATCCACCGGATTTTGAATGGCTGCTGTCGGGGGTAAAACTCGGGCTAGTTTTTCCTTTGTTCTCTCATCTAGACTGGCCAGAAGGGCTCCCTGACGAATAATTGTATCGGTTGCCACAATTCCAGGACCACCAGCATTCGTGATAATAGCCACCCGATTGGAGCGAGGCGGAGGCTGAGTCGCAAAAGCTAGACCACAGTCAAAGAGTTCTTCCAAATTATCAACTCGGATTACCCCAGCTTGAGTGAAGAAAGCATTATAGATTTCGTCTGATCCAGCTAGAGCTCCGGTATGAGAGGCAGCAGCCCTTGCCCCAGCCGAAGTTCGGCCTGATTTGATAACTAAGAGAGGTTTCTTTTCGCCAATTTCTCTTGCCAGCTCCATAAATTCAGCGGGATTAACTAAATCTTCAAGATAAAGAAGAATTACTTTCGTTTGTTCGTCGTCCTTGAGAGCTGGTAGTAGAGTGTTTTCGTTGACATCAGCTTTATTGCCGACCGAAATAAATTTAGATAAACGGATATCTTTTTTTCGGGCATATTCCAAGGCGGCCACGCCAAAAGCGCCGCTCTGGGAAATAAAGGCGATATGGCCTGGTTTAGGGGTGAAAGGTCGGGCAAAAGTAGCATTCAAGGAAATCTGGGGGTCTGTATTAATAATACCAACACAATTAGGCCCAATAATAGAAATGCCATATTGACGGGCGACAGCAATCACTTCCCTTTCGAGTTTGGCTCCTTCTTCCCCGATTTCTTTAAAGCCAGCCGTAATAATGACGGCTCCTTTGACTTTCTTGGCGCCACACTCTTCAAGCACTTTTTTCACCGCGATATTGGGAACAATAATAATCGCCAAATCGATTTCGTCCGGTATGTCAAGGATCGACGGATAGGCGCGTACACCAAGGATGCTTTTGACCTTGGGATTAATGGGATAAACAATTCCTTTGTATCCACTAAAAAGGATATTGGCAAAAACAGCCCGTCCAACACTATCTTCTCGGGCTGAGGCGCCAATAACGGCTACTGATCGAGGGGCTAAAATAGTTTTAAGATCATTGCGACTCATGATTCACCTTTTCTTTTTTATTTTTATTTTATAACGATTTTCGAGATAATCAAAGAATAAGATTCAATTTGATTTAGCTTGATAAATTTTATAGTCTAATCGTGATTCACCAAAGGGAAGTGATAAATAAATAAGCAGTTAATAATATATTGGAGGCGAAAGGATGACGACTTTTATGAAGAGGAAAAGATTGAAGGTATTCAATTTCATTATTTTGCTCCTTTGTTTGATTATCTTTTCCTTTTCTCTACCTTCAGCCGAGCAAGTAAAAGGTAAGCTTCTATCTATCCCGCCTGATCTCGATAAATATATTTTCCGGGTAATGAAGACCTTTGAAGTTCCAGGTTTGGCGGTGGCCATCATTAAGGATGGCCAAGTTCTTCTGGCCAAAGGCTATGGGGTCCGTCGTCTTGGCGAAAATACACCGGTTGACTCTCGAACTCTTTTTGGAATTGCCTCGAATAGCAAATTTTTTACTGCGACTGCTTTGGCCATGCTGGTTGAGGAAGGAAAAGTCTCTTGGGATTCACCGGTTATCAATTATCTTCCCTCTTTTCAATTGTGGGACCCTTATGTCACTCGGGAAATAACTGTCCGTGCCTTGGTCTGTCATCGCTCTGGGCTAGGGCTTGGAGCTGGTGATCTTCTTTGGTGGCCGCCATCCGATTATAATCGCAAAGAGATCATAAGACGAATGAGATATATTAAGCCAGCTTCCAGTTTTCGCAGCACCTATGCTTACAACAATTTGATGTTTCTTGTCGCTGGCGAAGTAATTGAGGTTGCAAGTGGACTTAGTTGGGAAGATTTCATTCAACAAAGGATTCTTGGGCCCTTGGGAATGAAGAATACTTCTCCCCGCATCTCTGATTTACCAAAAAAAGAAAATGTAGCGGCCACTCATGCCGAGGTCGAAGGTGAAATTCGTTTTGTTAAGCCTTTCCTCGTTGATACTATCAATCCAGCTGGGGGGATCATCTCGTGCGCTGAAGATATGGCCCGCTGGGTTCTTTGTCAGCTTAATGAAGGCCGGATTGATGGCGACAAGCGCCTTTTTAGCGAAAGAACAGCCCGGGAATTAGGAACGATGCTTATTTCTCGGCCTATCAGTCCCGCGCCGCCTGAGCTTCCTCCATTAAAAGTTAATTTTTTAGGCTATGGATATGGTCTTAGCTTAAGGGATTATCGTGGTTGGAAAATTATGGGGCATACAGGTGGATTACCTGGTTATGTATCTCAAGTGACGATGGTTCCTGACCTCGAATTGGGAATTGTCGTTTTAACTAATCAAGAATCGACCGAGGCTTTTAACTCGATAACTTATTTCATTATTGATTATTATTTGAAAGC
Source organism: Candidatus Aminicenantota bacterium (assembly GCA_026416195.1). GTDB lineage: Bacteria > Acidobacteriota > Aminicenantia > Aminicenantales > CALLJL01 > CALLJL01. The sequence goes on from JAOAFQ010000106.1 coordinate 14,464, forward strand.
GCCGACCTTTGATTGGGTGACTGGTTTTCAAAAATTAAGAGAAAGAAGATTAAAAGAAATTCAAGAAATAGAGAAAAAGGCTGAAGCAGCTCGCGACGCGGCTTCTAAACCTTCTTTACCGCTTGAAAAATATGCTGGCCTTTATACTGATGATTGGTATGGAGACATCGAGATTACTTGGACAGGGGAGAAACTTCGGTTGCGCTTTACTCGTACCCCTTTACTGATCGGCGACATGATTCACTGGCAGTACAATACCTTTATGGTTCGTTGGGATGACCGAGAGTTGAGAGCTGATGCCTATATTACTTTTAATCTCAATCACGAGGGTTTAATCGAAGAAGCAAAAATGAGGCCAGTCTCACCGGCGACTGATTTCAGCTTTGATTTTCAGGATTTGCTCCTTCGACCGAAAAAAACAGCAGCCAAGAAAAATTGAAAAGTTCTCTTTCTTTAATCTTTACCTTTTTGCTTCTTTCTTCCATTTATCTTTTATCTTTTTGGAGTTGGCGATAAGATTCAGCGTAAAGATGATAGCGTCGGGCACTTGAGGTGATGATTTCTTTTTCTTCCGGGGTTAATTCCCTAACGGCCTTGGCTGGAATGCCCATAATCAGCCAGCCATCGGGAAAGCTCTTCTGGGGAGGGACAACTGAGCCAGCCGCGACCAAACAATTGGAACCAATCGAGGCTCCGTCGAGAATGATCGAGCCCATGCCAATAAGTGAGTCATTGCCGATATGGCAAGCGTGGAGGATGGCGCCATGACCAATCGTAACGCGATCGCCAATAATGGTCGGTTTATCCTTTTCGACATGAATAACGACATTATCCTGGACGTTGCTTTCCTCACCGATGATTATCTCAGCTAAATCAGCTCGAACGACAGCGTTAAACCAAAGGCTGGCTCCCTTTTTCAAAATTACCCGGCCAATAACTTTGGCTCCGTCAGCAATAAAAGCTTCCGGATGAATCTCGCTCGGCTCAAATTTAATCCAATCCATCTTTCCTCCTCCTAAAAAAGGAAAAAGCCTGTCTCGAAAATCTAAATTATAGCGGAAGATTTCTTTTTTTCTCATTAGCCGAATTTTTTCTTTGGACTTGACAAAGAAGGTGAGGAGGCTTATTTTATAAAAGGTGAACAAAATGGTGAACAAATTTCGGCGCACCCTTACCCGGCGACAAGCCAAAGTGCTTGAGGCGTTGAAGACCTTCTGGCAGGAGCATGGTTATCCACCCACGATCCGAGAGCTAGGTCGTCTGGTTGGGATTGCCAGTCCTTCAGCAGTCCTTAAACATCTGCGGAGCCTAGAAAGAAAGGGCTATCTCGACCGCGAGGCCGGAGAACTTCAACCGGTTTTCCCATCACTGTCTTTCTCTCGTTCGCTTCGGATACCCCTGGTTGGACTGGTCCCAGCCGGCTCGCCCCGAGAAGTCTTCGATGACCTCGGCGAAACGATAGATATTCCTGACTGGTTTCTCGGCCGGCGCCAAGGTCAAGTTTTTGGCCTACGGGTCGAAGGCCGGAGCATGATCGATGCTTACATCAACGAGGGCGATTTGGTGCTTATCGAGAAGACTGACCAAGCCTTGCCCGGTGAAATGATCGTGGCCCAGTTAGAGGATGGTTCGATTACCCTGAAACGATTAAAGATTGAGGGCGATCGGATCCTCTTGGTGCCTGAAAATCCGGAGTTTGCCCCTCTTGAGGTGAGGGAATTTCGAGTAATCGGTCGGGTGGTGGGATTGTTGCGCCAATACTAAAAAACCGTTTTTTCCGATGGGAAAAGGGGATGAGAAGCCGAACTATTGTTCACATTGATATTGATGCCTTCTTTGCTGCGGTTGAGGAACTTCTGCATCCTGAACTTAAAGGAAAGCCAATTGTTGTCGGTGGCCTTCCCCATGAACGGGGAGTGGCCTCAACTTGCAATTACGAGGCTCGCCGCTACGGGGTTCGCTCAGGTATGCCCCTTCGTCAGGCCTATCAGCTTTGCCCTCAGGCCATCTTCCTCCGAGGCAATTATCAGCTCTATCAAGCTTTTTCCGAAAAATTTTTCCGGATTCTTCATGAATATACTCCTGATATCGAGGAGGCTTCCCTTGATGAGGCTTATCTTGAGCTTACTCGTTGCCGTCCCCTCTATGCTGATTTTTCAGCCACGGCCCGAGAAATCAAAGCTAGGGTAGAGAAGGAGTTGGGCCTTAAGGTTTCCGTTGGGGTTGGCCCGAATAAAATCCTAGCTAAACTAGCCACCAAAAAAGCCAAGCCTGGGGGTTTCTTTGAGATCAAGGCCGGCGAGGAGGAGGCCTTTCTCCGGGATCTAGGAATTGAGGAAATTCCGGGTCTCGGCCCGAAAGCTCAGGTAGTCTTGCGGCTTCTCGGAATCCATAAAATTGGCCATCTTTGGGGCTTGCCCCGCTCAGCTCTCCGCCAACTTTTTGGTTTAAACGGCGAGGAGATTTACCTTCAGGCCAGGGGTATTGACGCTCGCCCAGTAGCTTCCTTTTCTCCGCCTAAATCTATTTCTCGGGAAACCACCTTTCTTGAAGACATCTGGGACAAGAAACTTCTTTTGGCTCATTTGGCCTATCTCAGTGATCGCCTCTCTCTGGCTCTCCGCCAAGAGAATCTCTATGCCCATATTATTGAGGTTAAAATTCGTCTGGCTGACTTCCGCCATGAAGTCAAGCGTCGCCTCCTGGTTAATCCAATCCAGGACATGATGAGCCTCTATCGGGTGGCTACTGAGCTCTTCCTCCAGCTCTTTTCTTCTAGCCGATTAGCTCTACGCTTGGTTGGAGTTAAAGCCTCAGATCTGGTTCGTTCTCGTTCTCTTGCCCTTTTTGAGCCCGTTTCTGAGCGCCTGGAAAAACTCGGCCATGCCCTTGATAAGGTCAGGGAAAAATATGGTTTTGGCGCCATCCTTACTGCTCGCGAAAAAATGCTGGAAACCCTCTATCCTCTGGAGAAGGCCCGAGGTTTTGTCCTCAAGACAGCTTCCCTGACGAGGTAAGAGATGAGAAAGCTTCCTTTTGTTCCTCTTCGCCTCCATTCAGTTTTCAGTCGAGGGCGGGGAGCCGCCACCCTCGAAGAACTGGCTTCTTGGAGCGAGCGCCAAAAATTGCCGGCCGCCGGCCTCAGCGATATCGAGAGCCTCCATGGTTGGGCTCGCTGGAAACAGTTAGCCTCCCTTCATGGCTTTAAACCTCTTTTTGGTTGCGAGCTGGAAAGGCAAAAGCATCTCTTTCTTTTTCTGGTCAAAAACAGGAAAGGTTATTGGAACCTTATGGAAATCCTTAATCAGCCGGAAAAAGAAATCGCCACTTGGTCAGTCGAGGGCCTGATAATTATTTACCTCCCCTCTCCGAAAGACAGGGCTGGCTCGATAGAATTGAATCACCTAAAAGAAGGTGGAGCTGATCTTCTGGTGGGGGCTGATTTTTTCAACTATGGCCAAGCAAGGGCCATCGCTCAAGAGCAGAGCCTTTCCCTGGTCTGGGCCTCGCCCTTAAAGTACCTGGGTAATCCGGAGCGTCTCCTTCTTCTTCACGCCATTGAAAAGAAAGTTCCTTTTCCACCTGAGAAGGAGAAATGGGCGTCAACAATTGCCCTGTTTGGGCCCAATCAGAGCCTTCTGGCCTGGCGGCGTTTTGGGCCAGAAATTCTTCCTCTCTTCGAGCAGACTCTGGCTATTTCTGAAAGGTGTGAATTTATCCTCGAGGCAATAGTTCCTCCTCTGTCCTCAGATATTTTTCCTTTTACTTTACGCCAAGTGGTCATGGACCGCCTTCGACAAAAACGACAGTTGAGCTGGAAAGAAAGAGAGAGGGTGAAAGTTGAACTTGAGGCCATTGAGCAAGCTGGTTTTGCTCCCTATTTCCTTCTCGTTTATGATGTCGTTGACTTTGCCCGCCGCCGCGGGATTCTTCATAATCTTAAAGGTTCAGGTGCTTCTTCCTATTTGGCCTATCTTTTAGGCCTTTCCCAGGTTAATCCCCTTGATTTTGACCTCTATTTTGAGCGTTTTCTCAACCGGGGCCGTCAGGAACCGCCAGACATCGATCTTGACTTTGATTCCCGCTATCGTGATGAGGTTTTGCGCTATGTCCTGGAAAAGTATGGTCAGGGAAAGACAGGGGTCGCCTTCGTTTGCAGTCTCAAGAATTATCGGGCTCGCTCAGCCCTTTATGAGACGGCCCGAGCCTTTGGAGTGGCTCCAGAAGAAGCCAGGGGCTTCTGTCGTTCTGTTCCTCTTTTCGCTGAGCCCGAATATTTAAAGAAAATGCGGCCAGTCACTGGCTATGAAGAAGTTTGGCGCTTGGCAGCTGAACTTCAGGGAGTTCTAGCTGAAAAGTCCCTCCATGTAGGCGGAGTCATTCTGACTCCCTCCCCTGTCGCTCGCTATCTTCCTCTGGAGGACTCAGCTAAAGGTTTTCCCATGAGCCATTATGACCGGGAGGCCGTTGAGGAACTAAAACTGATTAAACTTGATCTCCTTTCAGTTCGGGGACTGGCGGCTATTTCCGCCACTAAGGCGAAGATGCGCCTTCAATCTCTGCCTCAGGATGACCCAAAGGTTTATCAGCTTCTTAGCGAGGGCCCCCCCATTGGTTGTTTTCAGGTGGAAAGTCCCGCCATGATGAATTTGCTCCGTCGAATGAAACCGAAGAATATTCACGAGTTAACCCAGGCCTTGGCTCTCATCCGTCCAGGACCAACTGAAAGTGGGATGAAAGAAGCTCTTCTTCGGCAACGGGAAGGGAAAAAAATTCGCCAGGAGCCTCTTCTTAGTCAAATTCTACCTGAAACAGGCGGCCTTCTTCTTTACGAAGAACAGATAATGCAACTAGCGGAGAGGGTAGCTGGCCTTTCCCCAGCTGAGGGTGACCTGCTTCGTCGTAGCTTGAAAAAGAGAGAGGCTTTAGACTGGAAAACTAAATTTTTCCAAGGGGCCAAGGAAAGAGGCTACTCTGAGGAAGAGATTGAGCGTCTCTGGACGACGATGCAAAAATTTTCCGCCTATGCCTTTAATAAGGCTCACAGTGCTTCCTATGCCGTCATGGCTTATCAGGCCGTCTATTTAAAGGCTCATTATCCCCTCGTTTATTTTACTTCTGTCCTTAATGCAGGTGGGGGCTATTACTCCTTAGGAGAATATGTTGAAGAAGCTAAACGCTGGGGCCTGAGATTCTTGCCCCCCGATATTAACCGCAGTGATTCTCTTTTTAAGGTGGAAGGCCAGGCTATCCGAATTGGTCTAACTTTGATTAAAGGATTGGGACCAAAGACTGTGGCTAAAATCCTTGAGGAAAGGAAAAATGGCCCCTTTCTTTCCATTGAGGATTTTCTTGGGCGGGTCAGGCCTGGAAAAACCGAACTTCTAGCTCTGATTAAGGCTGGGGCCTTTGATTCCCTGAGGCCTCAGCGTAGCCATCAAATCCTTCATTATTTCCAGGGGATCGAGGATGTTTCCCCGCCAACTGATCTTGAAGAGAGAGAAAAACAAAAAATGCTCCTCGACGTTTTAGGTTTCAGTCCAGGGGCTCATCCTTTACTTCTTTTTGATGGCCCTAGGCCGGAGATCCGTATTGCTGAGCTCGGCCAATATATTGGTCAGACCGTAGAGTTTCTTGTCTGCGTCGTCGATGCCCGTCTTAAAGAGGCTAATGGCCGGCCTCAATATTTCTTTCTATTTGAGGATGAGACTGGTTTGCTGGAAGGAGTGGGCGAGAAGCCCTGTTTAAGTTTTGGCCAACCTCCTCTTGCGTATCTTCGAGCCGAAATAAAACCTGATCGATCCGGCCACCTGCGGGCCTTCAATTGTACCTTCCTTCCACCTGGTTAAGCTATCGACGGAAATTAAATCAGGAGCATATATTGTCCCTTGAAAGCAGATTTTGTTCAAATTAAAATTAAAGCTTTAATGAAATTACTTAAGTTATTTCGGTCTAATTGAGACTTAGATTAAAACTTTCGTGAAGTCATTCATTCAATTAGATAAGTCATTAAAAATATTTCAGATATTTTTTTATCTGGGCTTCATCACTCTTTGGTTTAAATGGAATATTCCCCCTCTTCGAGAGCTAAGTTTAAGCTTTTTTATAATGTTATTACCTTTTTTAATTGTTTCTTTCTTCCGCTTTTTTTTAAAAATAAAAGGCCAGCCAGTCAGTTTTCCTCGTTTCCCTAAAATATCGAGGGATAAGCTTCTGGCAATTCTTATTATCATTATCGTCGGCTTTTGTTTGAGACTTCCTTACCTCATTAATTACTTAGGAATGTTGACAAGTGATGATGTTATTTATGCCTTAGAAGGCAAGCATATCTCCGAAGGGAAGGTTCCTCCTATTTGTTGCTATGGGCAGCTTTATTTAGGGACCTTGCCTAGCCATTTTTTTGCCTTAGTCTTTAAAACATTTGGCTATTCAATTTTTAACTTTAAATTGTTTACTTTTCTCTTATATTTAGGTTTTGTTATCTTCCATTTTCTTTTTCTGACAAAATTTTCTTCTTTGACCTTTGCTTTGTGCCTTGCCCTTTTCTATTTCTTACCTCTGGGCTACCTGGTCCATATAAGTTTAGATGGAATGTTTATTTTCCCTTTAATCCTTATCTTAGGTCTTTTAATTATCTATATAAGTTATGTGGTGGCTCATGAAAAAAAGCCTAAATATTTATCTTGTTTAGGCTTTTTGATTGGTCTTTCCTTTTGGACTCATCCCATGACTATTTATTTTATCGTTATTGGGATATTTTTGTTATTTTTGAATTATAAGTTTGACCTAAAGAAATATCTAACTTTATTTTTATACGCTGTGATTGGCTATTTCCCTCAACTATTGTTGGACATATTTAATAAGTTTTATTTAGTCGGCTTCCTTGAGGCAGGTAAAGGGACCATTAGTTGGGATAAGATAAAAAAGACAATCGACTTAAGCTTATATCTTTTATCTCTTTCTGAGCACCCAGCAAGAGTAATTTTTGTTTTTGTCATTTTATTTGGATTTTTAGCTATTTTATATTATTCTTTTAAAACAAAACAATATGATTTAGCTAAAATATATAATAGCTATTTGATTGTTTTCTTTCTTGTTTACCTCTTCTCAGGCCATAGTGATAGATATTTTATTCGTTATTTATTTCCATTGATTTTTTGTCTGCCGATCTGTTTGTTGTCTTGGGCCCTGTTGATTAAATCAAAAATTAAATATCTAGCGGTATTCATTTTTTGTTTATTCTGTTTTCTCTTTTTCAATTTAAAGGAGCAGTATTCCTTTTATTTGGCCGTGAAAGAATATCATGGCAATTTAAAAAAAATTGCTAATTTTTTGCAAGCGAGTAAGGTCAAATATTGGAAAGGCGATTTCTGGACATCTTATTTATTGACGGCAATTACTGGGGAAAAAGTTATTATTGGTTCAACCACATTGAGGCGATATTATCCCTATGAATTGCTCTATGAAAATTATGCAAATCAGGAGAATTTTATTTTTTTAAGAGGTGAAGGTAGTTTAGAAAGGCGGCAAGCTCGCGATTTGCTTTCTTTGCTTGAAGCCTTAAAGATACCCTATAAGAAGAAGGAAATAGGCGATTGCTGGCTAATCTATGATATTAACTCTGCGATAAAAAATATTATTCCTGGACCTCCTCTCCTTCCTAAATTAAGCCAGCCCGAAATTGAAGTGAAGGGAGGCTATCTTCTCCTCTCCTTTAGAAATCTCACCAAGTCAGATCAGGAGCTGTATTTTTGGATTAATGTTGAAATAAAAGAATTTAGCCTCGTCAGCAAGCCCTTTTCTTTAAAAGATTCGGAAATTAAGATTGAAATCCCCTATCCGCCGAAGGATTCATTGACGATTATTTATTATCTTGATTATCAGGGAGTGGCCATTCCCTCAAGCTATCAGCAAATCCAATTTACCAGAGAGTCTATTCGGCTAGAAGAACTGATAAGACCAGAGATTGTTTATTTATTTGGAATCGGGTCGTCGGTAAATTATGAGGGTCAATCATTGTGGATTTGTCAAAAAAAGGTAAAGATTGAGTGGAATCGGCCACTCGAAAATGGCGAACAATTAAACCTTGTTCTTCATTCGCCCTTCAAATTTTATCAGCTATACTGGTATGGTCAATATGTTCAGGAAGTTGAAATAAGGGTTAATGATCAGCTAGTTTCAAAGGCCAAGCTTAAGGACGGTCGCAATATTATAAAAATTGGGTCCAAAGATATCTCTTGGAGAGAAAAGAATAACCTTATAAGTCTAAATTTCAAATATCATTTTCGATTTGGTTTTAGCCCTCGGTGGAAAACCTCAGCCCTCCTGGAAAAAATTTTCGTTGAGAAAAAATCTTTCTAAGCTGGTTTAGATTTATTATCGCCAAAGCTTTAAGATTAAAGCCATATCTCAAGTTCTAAGCTCTTATTGCCTAAATTGAATCGCCTATCTAGCCTTCTGACTAGTCGAAGACATAAAAGGCGGAAAAAAGGCATAAAAAGTTGAGCCAAAAATTAAGAAAAAGTTGAAATTTTAAAATCAATTTTTATAATAAGGCCGAAATTAATCTTTGTCGAGAGGTGGTGCGATGGCTGGCCGGCGCGATTTCCTCCGATTAGGATTAATTAGTTTAATGGGAATGGGCTTATCGCCTGAAAAATTTATAGCTAAAATGTCTTCATCATGGGATGGCCCAGACGCTCAAGAAAAACAAAAAATCCTTAGTGCCTTATTGAGCGATGATTTTCCCTTTCCTTATGATGATCGCTATTTTGAGTGTGCTGAAAGGATTTATAACGTTAGACAAGTAGTAGGGAGTAAAAAGTGGAAGGCTAACCTTAATTTGATCTTAAAACCAGGTAAGTCCCTTGATCTTAAAATCTTGGTTAGTAACAGCTTAGAGGGTCTGGAGCAGAGCCAAAATACCCTTAATCTAAGCGGGGTTAAGGAGGTGGTCGATATAGAGCTTGAAGGGGATGAAGCCAGAAGAGCCTATTATCAGGTTCTTTACCGAGAAGGGAAAGAGAGTTGGAAAGCCTTAGCTCCTAAGAGTTTTAAGCTTCCCTTTGTTAATTTTGAAAAAGGAGAAAGCCTATCAGTAATTTTTATTGGGGATGATCATACCTTTGATGATGCTGATGAAGTCCCGGCCAGTTTGAGTGGTTTAAAGCTCAGTGGGGATTACGTTAATGAATTTATCAAGAATTTGAAAAAAAATGCCAATTGGCGTCCCCAAAATGAACTGAGAGCTTTAAAAAATGGTCTCTATTTAGCTCTAGCTTTTCGTTATATCCTTTTCAACGAGGATCCTGATATGATGTTTCTAATGGGAGATACAACTGGAATTGGCTCTAATTATAGATGGGCAGCTCTTGGTTTACCAACAAAAAACCTGAAAGATTCAGATTATAATGCGATTGCTCAGATTATGTGGCTTAGGATGAGGAAAATTTATTCTGCCCTCTCCCCGAGCCTACCTATCTATGTTGTTTTGGGGAATCATGATGGTGAGGAACAATGGAATGCAGCTAGTTCCTGGGCGACCTATTGGCGGCGAAAATATTTTGCTTTGCCTGAAGCTATGACCTACCCTGAAGGAGGGCATCCTGAAGGCAAATACTATGCTTTTTCCTGGGGAGCTGATAAAAATAATCGGGGCGGCGTTTTATTCATTGTTTTAAATACAACTGCTTTTACCGGTCCAGCTTATCCTACTCGATTAGACCAATGGACTTTAGGTCAGGAGCAACGACTTTGGTTTGAAAAAACCATAGATCAAGCCGAAAAAGATTGGATCTTTCTTTGTGCCCATCACGTACTGGGTGGCTGGCCCGCTGGACCAGAAGAAACAGAGCGACATATCGCTTATGGTCGGGGTCCACTTTTTACTTTGGAGGACTACAAAGAATATGGGGACCCTAATAAGATCGAGCAGGTCTGGATAACCAAAAAAGCTCTGGAAAATGGCGCCAGAGCTTTTATTTATGCTCATGATCACATCTTTTTTACCCGAAAATTAGGCCTTGGGCTAAATGGTTTAGATATGAATGGATTATGTGTTGGGTCAACTAAATATGAAGGGGAAAAAGGTTGGTGGAATGGTCCATTATGGCAAAAGCATTATGGTTCTTACAAGCGAGTGCCTCCTGATTTTTGGGGGCCCTCTGGAATTACTAGAGCTACTATTAAGGCTAAAGAAGCAAAATTTGATTATCTCTTAACGGGCTGGACAGCCTATTCCAATATTCCCGAAAATGTCTATCCCGTAACCATTCTGAGGTCTTTTTTGCTCTCAAGTCCTCCGCCAAAGCTATCTTTCACTCCTTCGTCCCTTAGCTTCCGTTGGGTTGAAGATGGACCTAGTCCAGAAGAGAAAGTCATTACAATTAAAAATGAAGGTAGTGGTCAGCTTTACTTCAAGTTGAAAACAAATTCTCCTTGGTTGAAAATAAATCCTCTGGAAGGCGAAAGCTGGGGTAAAGAAAAAGCGATAAAAGTAGGGATCAACACTACTTCACTTGAAGAAGGGCGCTATCAAGGTTCGATTGAAATCGAAAGTCCCCAAGTCGCCCAAGCTTATGGAAAAATAACGGTTGATTTGATCGTTGAACCGCCTCCACTTTACCCACCCATTGGATTACATGCTGTTAAGAGATTTAAAACGGTGGCCGGGCGAGTTGAGTTTTTTATTGTCCTTACCTGGAAAGATAATTTTCTTAACAAAAAGGTAAAAGGCTACCGGGTTTATATGAGAGAACCAGAAGGTCATTGGGTTTTTCTGGTTGAATTACCAAAACAGCAAAAGGGTTTTATTATTGACAAGAGTGCTTTCGACACTCCCTGGGTCTTTGGAGTGAGCACCGTCGATCAAAAGAACAGGGAAAGCGAAAAAGCGATAGTTATTTTAAAATGATTAACTTGCTTTAGATTTAACTTATATCCAATTTCTGGGGTTTAAGCTAACAAAAGG
>JAOAFQ010000087.1 GCA_026416195.1 Candidatus Aminicenantota bacterium
AGATGTGTATAAGAGACAGGATAATCCACAGAATAAAAATGACTATTCCGCCTAACCAAATGAGCCAACTTAAAAAATCAAGTTTCATTTAATCGAGTTTCAAAGCTAATTTAAATTAATTTTCAGCCATAGATTTATTTTTATCAACTATAATTTTATTATTTAGATAGCACCTATTTTCGATTCACACCTATTTAATCGTAGCTCAATCGAGCCAAACCGGCAGCAAAATAGACAATCATTGCACTGAGGGACAAATAAGCTGCTCCTTTAGGGTAGCCTAGACCCCCTATAAGCAGGGCGATTAAGAATAAGGCGAGCGAGAGAAAAAAGATGGTTATAACTATTTTTCCTTTCTTTGAACGAGGAAAAAGGTGCCAAGCCTGACCTGAAGCCAATTCTTCAGGGGAGGGTTGAAAGGCTGCTTTAAGAGAAGCAGCTTGACCATTTGCTTTAGTTAGCCAAGTGATTAAAGGAGTAATGATTAAAGCCGTGGCCGCACTGACAAAAGTAGCGATGGTGGTTCGGTTGGGATGCAGAGGAAAGAAATAAAAGACACTAAGGGCGCCCATCAACGCACCAGCAAGATAGCCTGTAAAGGCGCCGGCAGTCGTTGTTCTTGACCAAAAAATTCCGTAGACAATAGCGACAATAAAAAGAGGCATGTCCATGATACCTATAAGCAGTAAATAGGCATTGACCGCTCCAAGCTCACGGGCATAAAAAGAAAAAATAATCATTAGCAGCCCAATTAAAAGAGTTATAATTCGGGCAATCAAAAGGGTTTTTGTAGGTGAAGGTGGAAGTCGTTTTAGCCGAGCATAGATATCGCTCGTGAATAGAGTGGCCGTCGAATTAATGTTAGCACTAATCGTTGACATTTGAGCTGAAAGTAAGCCACAAAGAACCAGACCAAAGATACCGGTGGGCAAAAATCGAATTAACATTTGGGGAATGACGGCCTCGGCTGTCTGAATATTGGGATCAATGGTTCTTGCGGCTAAGCCAGGAAGATACCAGAGAAGAGCAAAGGGAGTCGTTTGAATCCCCGAAAGAACCAGGCCCTTGGCCACGCTCCTTACGTCTCGACCGGAAAAAGCCCTCTGAAGCATTCCTTGGTCAGTGCAGGCCCACTGGAGTCCAAGCAGAAAAATGGCTAAAATGAAAGCCCAATTAAATTGGCCTTGTTGGGGGACAAGATCGAGGTAGCTCGATGGTAAGCTCTGGGC
>JAOAFQ010000122.1 GCA_026416195.1 Candidatus Aminicenantota bacterium
GCCCAAGAGCTTGGCCAGCGGGGTGAAGAAATTGCCTGTCAATATTTAGAAAAAAAGGGATATAAAATCTTAGTCCGCGGCTTTCGTTATCGGCGGGTAGAAATCGATCTCATTGCCCGCCAAGGATCAAGCTTGGTATTCATCGAAGTCAAAACAAGACGCCATAATGATTTTGGTTATCCTGAGGAAGCGGTTAATAATTTAAAAATGAGAAATTTGAAAGCTGCGGCTAGCGCTTTTCTCAATCAATCAAAGGAAAAATTTAAGGAATGTCGCTTTGATATTCTTTCAATAACCTATAGAACTCAAAAAGATTATCAAATTGATCATTTTGAAGACGCCTTTTAATTAACTTTTTTATCAGTTTTTTCAAGTTTGAGAACAATTGAATTGTCTTTGATTTCTTTCAAAAGAGTCTTAATTTTTTTTCTTTTGATAGGATGAAGAAGATTGGGCGCAATTTCATTCAAAGGCTCCAGAACAAAGCGCCGTTCATGCATTTTGGGATGAGGAATTGTTAACTTGTCAGATTTTATAATCATTTTTCCAGCCATTAACAAATCAATATCGAGAGTCCGCGGCCCATAGCGAACTGTTTTTTTTCTTTTCAATTTGATTTCAATTTCCTTAGCTAGTGATAAAAGGGTAAAGGGGTCTAAGGGTGTAACAACCTGAATAACTTGGTTATAAAACCAGGGTTGTTTTTTTAAACCGACAGGTTGAGTTTTATAAAGGGAAGATATTTTAAGAATTTTAACTCCGGCTTCCTCGAGCAACCGACAAGCTTGGGTGAGATTTTGCTGACGACGGCCTAAATTACTTCCTAATCCTAAAATATACTTCATTTTAATTTAAATTCTATTTTCCTAAAGGAGTAAAAAAGTCAAGATTTTTTCTTCAAAATCAAAAACAAAGATATTTAGGTTTTGACCAGGCTAAACCGTTTAAATATTCGAAGAACTGAAAGGGTTACCCAGAGATGATCCTCAAAGCTTGCACCTTGATTAGAGCATTCCCAAAAACCTTGTGGGTTCTGCTTTTTAAGGAGGCAGTCCAAGGCCTGGCTTATTTTGGGATGTTCAGTTGAGAAATTCAGGCGGCTGAGTAAATCAAGGACGCTCAAAATATCAGTTGTCCAGAAAGGATAATGCAACTCAGTCCAAGAATCTCGGCCAGGCTGGTTATCATAGCAATCGGCCTCAAAAAGCTGGTTGGCTAACCATTCGGCTGATTGACGAACCACCTTTTTATTTTTCCAGCTAACTGATTCAACGAAAGGTCGGAGGGTAATGCCAGTCGTTCGGGCTGAACTGGGTAAGGATAAATCAAAGGGAATTGGTTCGGTGGCAGTTGGAGTAGGCCAACGGAATGGTTTTTCATTTCTGCGATTGTTTATAATCTGATAAGGAATTACCCAGCCACCATCTTTTTGTCTGTGTTCAATAAGCCAACGAAATCCCCGTTGGACTCTTTTATCTTTTTCTAAGCCAAAACGACAGAGAATTTCGAGAGCAAGAGCATGAAAAGTAGGAACATATTCGTTAAAAAAAGCCCCGCGAAAATCGCCTTCTTTGGTTTGAATTGAAAAGAGGAAGTTTATGGCTTTTACCACCCCTTCATCTTTTAAGGTACAACCGTAATCATAAAGATAAAAAAGATTTTTAAGGGTATCGATAATTATCCAAGCCCGACTATGAATTCCGCTTTTTTCAAGAACTCGCTCACACCAGCTCCCATCAGGACGCTGGGTTTCAAAGAGGCGAACTCGATGAGCATACTTGCGCAAATTTTTTTGTTCCCGATCATAAGAAATTTCCAAAATATCTTTTTTTAGCCAGAAAAGAATGGGCAAATTACCTCTAGCCAACAGGAACTCGATGGCTCGATTAATCTGTTGCTTCATTAAGCTTTTATGGCAAAAAGATCAGTTCTCTTTTCGGCTTATTGCGGCTTGGTTCTTAAGCACTTTGCCTGGAAGAATAGGCTTGACTTCACCTTGGTGAAAAACAATTTGGCCATTAACTACCACTAAATGAAGACCCGAGGGATAACGATGAGGTTCTGGGTAAGTTGCTTCATCTTTAAATTCTTCTGAATTAAAAACCACCACATCGGCCAAATAACCTGGTTTTAAAAGACCTCTTTTTTTAAGATTAAAGGCTTCAGCGGGTAAAGAGGTCATTTTTCTAATGGCTTCTTCAAGGCTAATTGTCTTTTTTTCATGAACATAATGGGCAATGACTCGCGGAAAAGTTCCATAAGAACGGGGATGGGGGAAACCTCGACCAAAAACTTGAATCTCCCCGTCCGAGCCGATCATAATATAAGGAAGCTTCATCAGTTTGGCCACATCGGCCTCATCCATCTGAAAAAATATGCCTTGAGCACCACCTTCTTTCTCAATTTCAATTATTAAATCAGCTGCGGCCTCGGCCGTGGGCTCAAGCCCTTTCATTTTCAAAATTTCTTCCAGAGTTTTACCTTCATATTCTGGTCGAGTTCGCGAGCGAGCAATCAAGATGGCTTGACATCGATTGATTCCTCGAGCCGAAGTTAATCTTCTTTCGATAATATAATTTTTTACTTGACGATAAATTTCAGGATCATTGAGCCTGTTGACAAACTTTTCTACTCCACCCTCGAAGACCCAGGAAGGAAAACTAGAAGTAAAACCTGAACTTGTTGCCGTGTAAGGATATAAATCACAATAAACCTTAAGCCCTCTTTTCCTAGCCTTCTCTATCGGTTCAGAAATTCGCTCAATTTGATTCCAAACAGCCTCATCGGCTAACTTGATATGGGAAATCTGAACTTTCATTTGGTTACGACGGCCAACTTCCAGTGCCTCTTCGATGGCTTCAGTTATTTTCTGACCCTGATCTCGAAGATGAGTAGCATAGATACCTCCATACTTGGCCGCTACTTGAGCCAACTCAATTATTTCTTGGGTCTTAGAATATGTCCCAGGAAGATAAGACAGACCAGTTGAAAAACCTAACCCTCCAGCTCTCATTTCCTGATCAATCAACTGCTTCATTTCAGCCATTTCCTTCGGCGTTGGCTCTCCCATTTTCAATCCCATGACCTTTTCTCTAATCGTATTATGACCGACAAGGCAACCAAAATTTATAGCTATTCCCGTCTTTTCAAGCTGGTCAAATAATTCTTTCAAAGGGAATGGATGGCTGCCACAATTGCCGCCAATGATGGTGGTGACACCTTGTCGAAGATAATTATCAGCCGTGGAAACTCGGAGAAGTCCCCGATCGCCATGGGTATGAACATCAATAAAGCCCGGAGAAACAATGAGACCACGGGCATCAATCACTTGATCGGCCTTGAATTTTCCAAGTCGGCCAATTTTAGCAATTTTCTCGCCTCTAATCGCCAAATCAGCCGAAAAAGCTTTCCGCCCAGAGCCATCAATAATTAATCCATTCTTGATTACCAAGGAATAAGTTTTAGGAGAAGAACAATTGAGAGAAAACAAGATAAAAAAAAGCGAAATGGCCGAAATTATAGCCCCTTTGAAACTTTTTTTTTCCATGGAAATGGGCATGGAACTTAATTTTATTGAAAATTGGCATTTCTGTCAATGATAAGACCAGTTGATTTATCTGAAGAAGATTCATTAGGATAATAGGATAAATAATCATTTCTAAGGAGGCCTTAATGAAAAATATAATATATCTTGATAATGGGGCAACTTCCTTTCCTAAACCGGAAGAAGTCTATTCTTTTATGGACTTTTTTTATCGAAATTTCGGAGTTAATCCCGGCCGATCAGGCTATGATCTCTGTCTTGAGGCCGGGCAATTAGTGGAAAAGACAAGAAAGCTTCTAACTGACTTTTTCAATGGCGACGACCCCAATCGTCTTTGCTTTACTTATAATTCCACTGATGCCCTTAACCTTATCATTTTTGGTCTCCTCAAGGAAGGGGACCATGCCATTACGACGACTCTCGAGCATAATTCAGTGCTTCGACCTCTTTATCACCTTTGGAAATGGGGCGGCGTTGAAGTGGACTATGTACCCTTCGACGATCAGGGGTTTGTCTCACCTGAAGATATTAAGAAGAAGATTAAGCCCAATACTCGTTTGGTTATCGTTAATCACGGTTCTAATGTAATTGGCACAGTTCAGCCTGTAAGAGAAATTGGACTTATTTGCCGAGAAAGAGAGATTCCTTTGGCTATTGACGCTTCGCAAACGGCAGGTCAAATACCTATCGACATCAAAAATTCGTCTATCGATGTGATTGCCTTTACTGGCCATAAAAGTTTAATGGGCCCGACCGGAATTGGCGGTCTTTATGTCCGAGAAGGTATTGAGATTCGACTCACTAGCTGTCTCTTATACACATCT
>JAOAFQ010000216.1 GCA_026416195.1 Candidatus Aminicenantota bacterium
GCCAGACCTGATGTAGAGCAAGCCTATCCCACCTATCCTCTGGCTTACCGAGCCGGTTGGGGCTATATGCTCCTGACGAACTTCTTACCCAATCAAGGTAATGGCACCTATAGGCTCCATGCTATTGCCTATGACAAAGAAGGAAATAGAGGTACTTTAGGTACCAAGACCATTCACTGCAATAATGCTCAGGCCACCTATCCTTTTGGGACAATAGATACACCGACGCAGGGAGGTCAGGCCTCAGGGGCAAGTTATGTTAATTTTGCTTGGGTTTTAACGCCGCAGCCCAAGTATATTCCGACCGATGGGTCGACTCTTCTTGTGTGGATAGATGGGAAGCCACAGTCGGGTCGACCAAGCTACAATCATTATCGTTCTGATATAGCGACGCTGTTTCCAGGGTATGCTAATACGAATGGGGCTGTAGGTTATTACATTATTGATACGACGAAGTTAACCAATGGGGTACATACGATTGCATGGTCGGTGAGAGATAGTGCTGGGGTAGTTGCGGGTATAGGTTCCAGGTACTTTACGGTGCTGAATACAGGCTCAGGGAGTTTGAGTGGATTAGGTCAGGTTGATTTAGGTCAGGTTGATTTAAATCAAGTTAATTTTGGATCAAGACAGAAGAAGATTCCAAAGTCATTCTCTGAGATAGATGGAATTCCTTTGGATTCAAATCCCATATATGTCAGAAGAGGGTATGACCCTGAGGCTCCTTTAGAGCCGATTTTTGCTGACCGTGATGGTTGGTTCAGGATTGAGATGAGGCAGACAGATCGGCTAGAAATTATGCTGTCTGAAGAGAAGAAAGAAAGGCTCGAGGCGGTTAGATGGTTAAAGGGGGATTCAAGTGAAGATTCAGAGTTGCAAG
The DNA here is from genome assembly GCA_026416195.1 of Candidatus Aminicenantota bacterium. Lineage (GTDB taxonomy): Bacteria > Acidobacteriota > Aminicenantia > Aminicenantales > CALLJL01 > CALLJL01. The sequence goes on from JAOAFQ010000216.1 coordinate 881, forward strand.
GAGCCACAACGTATGCTGGATATCTTCTTGTTGGTGATGAGTTGCGGCCGTTGCCAATCGGTTCTCATTTTGACTCAGAGCGAGGCATATTTTATTGGCAGCCAGGCCCCGCTTTCCTCCACGACTATTCCTTTGTGTTTATAAATTATTCGTTGGCAAATAGGCATGAAATAAAGAAGATAAAATTAACAATAATTCCAGATTAAAATGAATTAAGCAATTTGTGGAATAAGTTTAATAATATAAAATAAGTTAAATATTAAATGAAAAAATAGCGGTATTATGAAGCTAATTTTTGTTGGGCCTAATAAGGTCATCCACCCAGCACTATAGAGGCAGAATATAAAATACAACCAGCCAAAGGATAATCGGGCGTGATAAGAGGGGACCCCTCCAAAGAAAAAATAAAGTAAAAGAAGGTAAGCTAAAGATAATAGTGGAATTAGATATGTTAATTGAGTTAGAAAGTCAGAATATTTGTAAAAAAATATCTTAAAGATCCCAGCTAGAAAAATTAAAGAAGGCAAAATAGCTATAAAAGAGGATTGAGCGTTCCACTAATTGGATCAAAATATCCTCCTTTCCAGAAAAACTCTCCTCTGAATAAAGTTCTCATAAAGGCTAGCCAAAATTCATTTAAACTCTCCAAGGAAATTCCTTTAGGTGAAATAAGAGGATAGGGAAGAGATTTGTCTATTAAGAAATTAGAAAATCTTAAATAATTATAAATATACCAAGGGATTGAAAGAATAATTACAGAGATAAAAGTAAGAATTGAATACTTCAGCGTTTTTAATGTCTTCCGTTTCAATAGGGCCATCGCAAAAATAGGCCAGGCAATAAGAGTGACATTAGATGCTTTGGTCCATAAACACAATATTATCCCCATGGCTAACAGAAGCCAGCCTTTTTTGGAAAATTCATATTTATTGATAATTATCAATCCAGCTACGGCGAGAGAAGCAAATAAGAAAGAGAAAACATCAGTATTAATCGAGAAAAACATATCTTGAGCTAATAAAGGAATTATTCCCAAGGGAACATAAAAGACTTTATTGTTTATTTTATTTCGGCGAAGAGAAATATAAATAATCGATAAGCCAAAAGCAAAAACTAATAAACATATTGTCCTAATAATTTTGACTTGAAGAGCTAAAGGTAATTTTTTCAATAATAAGATGGATCGGACGAAACTTAAGATGAGATAGGGAAGAGGCGGGTGATGAGCCTCATAAGAAAATCTAGCAAGACCCATATCATTGATTTTTTTTATAGAATGCTGGCGACTTGTAGAGAGAACTCGACCATCCCAATTCGCCCTGTGAAAAAGGAAAAGGGAGGTTTCTATCTGTTCACGAGGATTAGGTAGTTGCCAGCGGTTGAGCTTCATAATGTAATCAAGATGGCCAATTTCATCGCCATGAGACCAAATAGGCATTAAGAAGCATAGAGGTAAATTGCGAACCAAGAGGAAAGAAAGGCCAAAAATAAAGATGGCAGAATGAGGTCGCTTAAAAATCATTTGAAGTTAAGGAGCCTAATTAATCTATCTTTATCTAAAAAATAGCCTATAGTTTTAAAGAAATATTTGCTTTATAGAGGAAGTGCTCTGGTTTTAGAAAAAAACCCCTCAGCCACCGCGATAATTTAGAGGCATCTGAGGATATAAAATTTCACCCTCAGGTCTACCTCCCGAATGTATTTATATCTCGTCAAGGGCCACCCGTCTTAGACGCCCTCTTAATTCTTAATTTTTACCTTGCTCGATCTCAACTGGTTTATCTAGCCAGCTTGAATTATAATTGGACTGAATCCCGTAAATCAAGATAGTTTTTTCTGATTTGAGAGTTAGCTCTCATGGCAAAAAAATTCTTTATAAGTTGCGTCAAATGCGAAGACCCAGCTCGGTCCATATCTCATCGCCTGTCTCTTATACACATCTGACGCTG
>JAOAFQ010000224.1 GCA_026416195.1 Candidatus Aminicenantota bacterium
CTCTAAGCAATCTCTTTGAGGAGGTTAAAATGGTGGCTAAAAGAGCAGGGATTAACTCGTTGATCGTAGGTTTATTTTTTAGCTTATGGCCCAGTCAAATATTTTGCCAAGACTGGAGAGCTTTGCTCGAGAAAATTTATCCCTTGGCTTCACCCTCAGGCTATGAACATATGGTAATTTCTCAAATAAAATCCTCATTGCCACCAGATTGGCCCTCGGAAATCGATAATTTAGGTTCACTCATAGTTTTAAAAGGAAAAGCTGATTTTTTGGTGGCGGCCCCAGTTGATGAAATCGGTTATTTTGTTAGCGGCATAACGAAGGATGGCTTTCTGCGTCTTGATCGAGCTGTCAGTGCTCCTCATCGGTTCATTGATAATTATTTGATGGGACAGGGCGTTACTATTTGGACAAAAAAGGGACCTGTTCAAGGCTTGGTAGCCCATCCTGCGGTTCACCTTTTAAGCCGAGAGAGAAGAGATCAATTAGATAAAGGGGTTAGTCTGGATGATCTTTTTGTTGATGTTGGAGCTAAAAGCGAAGAAGAAGTAAAAGCTAAAGGCATTCAAATGCTTGATGCCGTAACTAGGGAAAGAATACTTACCAAGCTGGCCTCAAAACGATTGGCCGGCCCTTCTTTATCGGAAAAACTTTTTCCGACTTTGCTGGTTTCGACAATTCTTAAAATGAAAAATGAAAGGAAATTTAAAGATTTGGCCTTAGCATGGGTAGCTCAAAGCAGGGTGAATGCCCGTGGAGTTAAGGGAAATCAATCGCTTGGTTTTTTAAATATAAGAAATTGTTGGAGGATAAAGAAGTCAATTATTTTGGCGGGCTGGCCCGAGAATGAAACCTCAGGTCAGGCTAAATTAGGTTTGGGGCCTGTCCTGGTGTCGTCTGAACCAAAACCCTCAGCTTTGGCTGAAGCTTTTATTAATATTGCCTCGGCTGAGAAAATCGCCCTTCAAATTTTAATGGGAAAAGAAAGCCCACTTCTTCGGCCATTTCAGGGAGAAGACTCAGAAGGAATTATCCTTGGAGTGGCGGTAAGGGATATGGCTATTCCAGCCGAAGCTGTCTCGTTAGCCGATGTTGATTC